>JAFOMO010000168.1 GCA_017418905.1 Clostridia bacterium
CCACTTTTAAAATAATTCCACTTTCCACTTTCCACTTTTAAAATAATTCCACTTTCCACTTTCCAAATTCCACTTTTAAAATAATTCCACTTTCCAAATTCCACTTTTAAAATAATTCCACTTTCCACTTTCCAAATTCCACTTTTAAAATAATTCCACTTTTAAAGAACCTCTCTGATTTTTAATTAGTGTTTGTTGGTGCTTTGCTTTCACAATAAATACAGCGATATATACGCTTTTCTCTGTCTGTAAGCTTAAAGATGTGAGTTAGCTCCTGCTCCTCCTGCGATATACAGCGAGGGTTCTTGCATTTGATAACGCCTACAAGTCTTTCGGGAAGCTCAGGCTGGAATTTCTTTACGATAACACCGTCTTTGATGATGTTTACCGATACTCCCGGGTCAAGATAACCGAGCATATCAACGTCAATGTCGATCAGCTCATCAATTTTGATGATGTCCTTTTTGCCGTTCTTTGCGCTTGGTGCGTTCTTGATTATTGCCACCGAGCAGGTGAGCTTTTCCAGGTTCAGATAACGGTATAATATCATACTTTTTCCCGATGTAATGTGATCTATTACAATACCGTTGCTGATAGAATCTATTACCATTTACTCCACCCCCAGAAGCATTAATATAAGTGCCATACGCATATATTTTCCGTTTAGCACCTGCTTGAAATAACAAGCACGCTTGTCATTATCCACCGCAACAGATATTTCGTTTACACGGGGCAGAGGGTGCATAATGCAAAGATCGTCTTTTGCCGTTTCAAGCTTATCGGGCGTAAGAATATAGCTGTCTTTAAGTCTTATATAATCCTGTTCGTTGAAGAATCTCTCCCTCTGTACTCGTGTCATATAGAGTATGTCAAGCTTCGGCATAGCCTCAAGCAGATCGGTCGTTTCTTCATAGGGGATATTGTTTTTCTTCAGAACATTGTTTGTTACATAGTCGGGCAGCTTGAGTTCATCGGGGGAGATCAGAATAAAATTGATACCCTCATATCGTGAAAGAGCAGAAATGAGTGAGTGTACAGTTCTGCCGAATTTCAAGTCGCCGCAAAGACCTACTGTCAGATTGTTGAAATTTCCTTTTTCACGGTATATCGTGAGAAGATCGGCAAGGGTCTGCGTCGGGTGATTGTGTCCTCCGTCACCTGCGTTTATTACGGGAACACTCGCAGCCATAGACGCAACCATTGGCGCACCCTCTTTCGGGTGACGCATAGCAATAATATCTGCATAACAAGATACTGTTTTAACTGTATCGGAAACGCTCTCACCCTTTGCCGCAGAAGAATTGTTTGCAGCCGAAAATCCTAAAACATTACCGCCAAGCTCATACATAGCCGCCTCGAAGCTTAGTCTTGTGCGTGTTGACGGCTCGAAAAAGAGAGTAGCAAGCTTTTTGCGTCTGCACTTTTCGCAGTATTTATCGGGATTTTCGATAATATCGCAGGCTGTATTTATAAGACTGTCTATCTCCTCGACAGACAGATCGAGAATATCTATAATACTTCTCATTACACTTCACCGATCCAGCTCTCGTCTGACGGATTGTTGCGGAATTTGATAAGCTTTTCTTTGTCCTCTGGTCTGATGTAGCCCTGTTCTGCTGCTACATCTGCTATTACGTCAAGGTTAGTAAGGCTTACGTTCTTGACATTAGCTTCTGCAAGTCGGTCTAAGCCCTTTTTCATACCATAAGTGAATATGCTTGCAATGCCTAAAACCTCTGCGCCTGCGTTTCTCAGAGCGTTTACTACTTCAATAACGCTGCCGCCTGTTGATATAAGGTCTTCAATGATAACGACCTTCTGACCCTTTTCAAGCTTGCCCTCGATCTGGTTTGTTCTGCCGTGGTCTTTTGCGCTTGAACGAACATAACCCATAGGCAGGTTGAGAATGTTTGCAGTCAAAGCGGCGTGAGCGATACCTGCGGTACTTGTGCCCATTAATACCTCACATTCGGGGTAATACTCTTCAACTACCTTTGCAAGAGCGTTTTCAACGTCATCTCTCACACGGGGAGCAGAGAGTGTAAGGCGGTTGTCGCAGTAGATAGGACTTTTGATTCCGCTTGCCCAGGTAAAAGGCTGCTGCGGTCTTAAAAAAACAGCGTTTATAGATAAAAGGTCTTTTGCGATAAGCTTTTCCATAGTATCAGACTCCTTTGTTGAAAAAATCTTCTATATCTTTAACGGTGTCAAGCAAATAGTCTGCACCGTACTCTGTAAGTTCGTCTTTTGTGCCGTACCCGTATAATACACCTATGCACTTTATACCAAGCTCGTGTGCGCCGATAATATCGTGCTTTCGGTCTCCTATGAGTACGGCTTTGCTTTTGTCGGTAATGTTTGCTGTTTTGAATGCGTATTCGAGTATCTTTGATTTTGAGTTTCTCTCTTCGGTAAGGGTACTGCCAGCAGTAATATCAAAATATTTTGCAATATCGAAATGTTCAAGTATTCTTCCGGCGTATACCTCCGGTTTGCTTGTTGCAACGATAAGTGTATAATTTTTACTTTTCAGACTTTCAAGCACCGCAGGTATACCGTCATACACACGGTTTTCAAAAATGCCCTTTTCGGAGAAGTATTCTCTGTAATATGCAATTGCTTTTTCGGTCTGTACACTGTCAAAATTACAGTATTCTCTGAAAGAAACCGATAGGGGAGGACCTATAAAATTTTTGAGTACCGTATCATCGGGCGGCTCAACACCCATCTTACGAAGTGCGTACTTAATTGAGTTGATTATACCCTCGCCCGAATCCGTGAGAGTACCATCAAGATCGAATAAAATGGTATTATACATAAAGTATCAACCTACAAACTCCGCAACGCAGCGTTTATAAGCTGCAACGGGGTCTGCTGCCTGTGTAACGGGTCTGCCTACTACAATATAATCCGAGCCGATCTCTTTAGCCTGCGCAGGTGTCATAACACGAACCTGATCTCCTATCTCACCGTCTGCAAAGCGAACACCGGGGGTTACGGTAATAAAATCGGCGCCGCACTTGTCGTGAACCTTAGCAGCCTCTAAGGGTGAGCATACAACGCCGTCAAGTCCGGCATTTTTTGCGTTCAATGCATAGTGCATTACAACCTCGTCGATAGGTGCATTGATGAGAAGCTCTTCCTTCATGCGCTCTTCGCTTGTGGACGTAAGCTGAGTTACAGCAATGAGAATAGGTCTTGTGCCGTCGGGCTTTGTCAAGCCTTTAACAGCTGCCTCCATCATAGCTGCAGTACCTGCGGCATGAAGATTTGTCATATCAACGTCAAGCGATGATAATACGCGCATAGACTTCATTACAGTGTTAGGAATATCGTGAAGCTTTAAGTCAAGAAAAATTTTGTGACCTCTTTTCTTGATCTCTTTAACTATTTCGGGACCCTCTGCATAATAAAGCTCCATACCTATTTTTACAAAAGGCTTAACGTCTGTGAATTTGTCGAGAAAAGCAAATACCTCTTCTTTGCTGCTGAAATCGCAGGCAACAATAACATCTTTACCCATTAGTGTGAACCTCCTATTATATTCTGCAAGCTGTTTATATTGTATTTCTGCATTACAGCGGGCAGATCTTCTATTATTGTCTTGCAGGCGCAAGGATCAACAAGGTTTGCCGCACCCACCTGTACGGCAGTCGCACCTGCAAGCATCATTTCTATAACATCTTCTGCGCAGCTAATACCGCCCATTCCGATTATAGGTATATTAACAGCCTCATAGACCTGATAGACCATTCTCACAGCAACAGGCAATATCGCAGGACCCGAAAAGCCGCCCATTTTATTTGCAATGACAGGCTTTTTGGTTTTGAGATCAATGCGCATACCCATAAGCGTATTGATAAGGCTTATTCCGTCTGCGCCGCCCTGTTCGCAAGCCTTTGCGATCTCGGTAATATCGGTAACATTCGGAGAGAGTTTTATATATACAGGCTTTGTTGTTACAGCCTTAACAGCCTTTGTAACGGCAAGAGCCGTGCCTGCGTCTGTACCGAAGCTCATACCGCCGTTGTGTACGTTGGGGCAGCTTATATTTACCTCGATAATTCCGACCTGCGGCTCACTGTCTATTTTTTCGCAGGTATAAGCATAGTCGTCTATCGAAAAACCGCTTATATTTGCAATAACAGGCTTGCTGTAAACCTTGGCAAGCTTTGGCAGCTCTTCGCTTATCACCTTGTCAATGCCGGGGTTCTGAAGTCCCACCGAGTTTATAAGCCCCTGAGTACACTCAGCTATTCTCGGAGTAGGGTTGCCGAAACGAGGAGCTTTGGTAGTACCCTTGCAGGAGATCGAGCCGAGAATGTTTATATCGTATATATCGGCAAATTCATAACCAAACCCGAAAGTACCGCTTGCAGGTATAACAGGATTGTCAAGAGTGATACCGCTGAGCGTTACCGTAGTGTTTACCATATGATCTCCTCCTTTTCAAGTACGGGACCGTCTTTGCATATACGCTTGTTTCCATTCTTTGTTTTGCAGGTACAGCCCATACAAGCGCCGAAGCCGCAGCCCATTCTTTCTTCAAAGCTGAATTGACCGCTTGTTACGCAGGTTTTGTACAGTGCCTTGAACATAGGCATAGGACCGCAGGTGTAGAAGTATGAGTATTCTCCTACAAGCGGAATAACGTCTGTTACAAAGCCTTTTATGCCATAGCTGCCGTCAACTGTTGCAACGTAAACATCAACGCCGAGATTAAGGAATTTTTTCTCATAGAATACGTCTTCCAATGAATTAAAGCCGAGAATAACAACGGGCTTAACTCCCTTGTCAAGCAGTGCCTTGCAAAGACTGTACATAGGCGGTACACCAACGCCGCCGCCGATAAGCAGTGGACGATCGCCGCTTTTTGATATGTCAAAGCCGTTGCCAAGTCCTACTAAAACGTCAAGATTTTTGTAAGCCTCAAAACGGCTCATCATCTCGGTGCCCTTGCCTACTGCCTTGTAAATAATGGTGATAGTATTTTCGTCATTATCGCAGATAGAGATAGGTCTGCGAAGATACAAGCCGTCAAGCTTGATGTTGATAAACTGCCCCGGGGCAGTTATCTGTGAGGTATCGCCGCCGAGTATCATTTTATATACGTCTTTGGCAATATTGATGTTTGATAAAACAGAGTATGTGCCTTGATTCATATATATCACTCCGTAAAATATAGATTATGACAATTCTTTAATAATTGTTTCGTCTGTTATATATATATTCTCTTTTAAAAGCTCTTCTACATCACGTCTGAAATCGTCCATAGTTTTATTGTGCTTTTTAAACCAGTGATCCGGGTCTTTGTGCTTTGTGGCAATGCCCATTTGCCAGCCCTCCCGGTGGCTTACAACGTCGTCTGCGTCAAGATCTGAGATATAGCAAAGATAAGCAGCATATACAGTAGAGTTTTCCCATATCTTATCGAAATAAGCCTGCTGCTCCTTAACATTGTAGTCTTGAATTTCCCAGTTTTCGTCGTAATAAAAACCGGCAGGCTCGCATATCTCGAAATCAAGATAAGTGCTGTTTGCCGAGCCTCCCGCATGCCAGCCCTCTTGTTCATAGGGGAGATACTGATATACACCCTCATCATCGAGAAAAGCATGAACGGCGGCAGACGTGCCCGGGCGGTTCCACTTGTCATACCAATAGGCGGCATTCTTTCCCGGCTCTGCGGTGGAATGTACCATAAGCCCGTTAAGGTATTCAAATTCGTCTGTCTCGTTGTAGCAGTCGTTTTTGGTCATCATTTTTTTGGTGACCTTGAGTTCGTGATCTCCAACGTGAATGACGCTCTCGGTCATATAGTGTTTAACCGTTACGGTGCAGTATGCTTTTTCGCCGTTTGAAGCCTCGACAGTTACAACGCTTGTGCCCTTGCGATAGCCCTTTATCATTCCGGAACGGTATACCTCAAGCACCGAACAGCTCTTGTCATCAGCGGCTCTTGCGCCGTCTGCGTAAAAGGAGCAGTGACCGTTATAATCGGGTTCAAGATAAACTCTGTCGCCGCAGTTGAGCGTCATAGAGTAGGGAATACCCATATTATCGCTGTAATCGGCGGTATCAGTATCGTTGTCTGTATCATTATCGGAATGAGCGTTGTTGTCTGTATCGGACTGTGTGTCATTATCGCTTTCACTGTCGGACTGAATATCGGTATCACTGTCTGTATCGGTTTCGGACTGAGTGTCTGTGTCGTTATCCGTATCGGTATCACTTGCCGGTATATCCGGGGTATCGGGTGTATCCGGAGTATCCGGTATATCGGGTGTATCAGGAGTATCAATAGTATCTGTTGAACCCGAATCTGTATCTGTGTCGGTGTCGGTATTCTGTGCTGTATCGGTATCTGTTTCGGTATCGGTATTTTCGTCTGTATCTGTAAATGTATCTGTTTCCGAGTCGCTTTCCGTTTCGGTATCTGTATCGGAAGCAGAATCAATGTCTTCTATTTCTATTGTATTGACAGGCAAAAGATGAATTGAGGTTCTGAGAATTTCCATAGCGTCAATATTTGAAATTCTGCCTGTCTGATTAATATCTGCGGCGATAAGGCTTTCGCCTTCAAGCTTAACTTGATTTATAACGTGTCTTTGAACAAGCAAAGCGTCTGCCGCAGTAACAATGCCGTCTAAATTTGCGTCGCCTAAAACTAATGTATGTGTTGCCGATGAGGTTTGCGGCGAGCTTATCAGCAGTAATGCCGCTGCAGCGGCTGCAAACGATTTTTTCATATTTTTCTCCCGTTTTGCCGTAAACCAACCAAAGGCAGATATATTCTGTCTTTGATTGGTTTTTATTTCTAATCTTTTCTATATAAATAACCTATGTTCAAAGTGGAAAGTGGAAATTGGAAAGTGGAAATTCAGACTGTGCAAAAACCAACAAATAAGTTTTCGGTCAAGCCTTTTTCAAAAGGCTTGGCGGCGAGTCGCCGCTGACAAAATCGCGTTTGTACACATAAAAACCGATACTATTTAGCTCGCGAGCAAAGAACTACTGTTTTATATATGTATAACCGCGTTAATGCCTGCGGGCGTTTGCCCGCCCCTTTTAGGGGTGAATTTCAAAAACAGTCCTGCGGACTGTTTTTGGAAGAGGGGCATTTTGGCAGAAAATGCCCCTAACTTCCGCCTAAAGCAAAAGTCGCCCCGCCGCTCCAAGGCGGCGCAGTAAGGCTTGACATAGAAGAACACTACTTTTTGCACAGTCTGCATTGCGAATTAATAATACTCGCCCTCGTCATAGTCATACTGCTCGTAATACTCGCCCTCATCGTACTGTTCGTAATCATCATTTTCTTCGGGTACGTATTCGCTCACGACATTGTTAAGTCCGACATCATACTCATACTGAGGAGTATTATCTTTGCCTTCCTCGTTTTCGGTATCTTTTTCGGTATTATTATTGTCTGTGTCCTCTTCGGTGTCTGTTGCATTGTCCTCAAGTCTGCCGTGTGTTGCCTGAGACCTCAGCGTTTCAAGCTGATACGCACGAGTAGAAGTTGCAGTCGCCGTTGTTACCGCATAAAGCAAATCGGTTATCTTGAAATCTTCAATCATCTCAACAAGATTTGCTTCGGTATAATCTATATCTACAACATATATCTCCTCAAATAACCCGAACAGGTACGGAATAAGAGCGTTAGTCGCATTCTCTTTGACAACGATAAGCTTTCTGCCGTTGCCTGCGTCTGTCGTGATTTTCAGAGAGTAAAAACCGCCCTTGAAGTATGATTCATACAAAGAATCCTCGACCTCTTCAAAAAATTCACCCTCAGTGAGAAACTCAAAGTTTTCATCATAGTAGTACGTCTTATACTGTACAGACGGCTCATAATATGTAAAAATATCGGGAGTGATCTTGAGTGCGTCAACCGATTCATAGTCAAGAAACTGCTGCATATTGCCGATATACTCTTTGTCAAGCTTCTTTTTATACTCTGATATATCGGGATAATCCGACTTTAGCTCTTTGGCGAAAATTCTTCCTGCGTAATATGCGCCGAGAGGAGTCCACCTCGTATCGCTTCTGAAATAGATGTTCTCCGCATTATGGTTTGAAAGCGTTTCCCACACGTTGATATTCTGTACATTTATCAGACTTTCCCCGATAGTGTCAATAATATTCTTCTGGCTGTCAATGTCTTTTCTGTAATTTGACGGACAGTAATACTCACAGGCGGTAGGCACTACCATAGAATACACATTTACCTTATTGCCGAGTCTTTCTTTCATGGTATTAAGCTCGTTTGAATAAAACTGCGCCGTATCCTCTTCACCGACAAATAGTTCCATAGCACGCTTGTTACCGTCCTGATCTGCAACAAGTATGCCGTATGAATAATACGCCTCTGCTGTCTGCGTGTCATAGTCCTTATGTTTGCCCTCGTCCGTATCTATCGGTACAGATACAGTCTGTTGTACCTTTGAAGCCGTATCATATGTATTAATGCTCTCTGTCTTTTCGTTATTCTTACACCCTGCCGCCGAACAAAGCAGAGCCGCAGCAAGCACCGCCGCACATACTCTTAAACATAGTTTATTCATTACAAAAACCACCTTTTTCAATGTGGAGAGTGGAAAGTGAAAATTGGAAATGCGCAGTCATACATAATATAACCAATACTGTATTGCACGCAAATATACTTTCGACTTTGTTATACTAAGGAATCGTCAAGAAATAACTTGCACTTTCATGCTCGCCTAATTTGCCCTGTGTGTCGTTACAATACCTTGAAATACGTCAGTATTCCTGCGGTATTGTGCCTAACACAGAACAAATTATTCTTCGCCTGAATTGCACA
>JAFOMO010000169.1 GCA_017418905.1 Clostridia bacterium
TAAGGTTAACAATGGGCACGCTGTCAACCGGGCTTAATTCCGATATACTTATCACCGACAAGCAGGGAAATATTGTTTTGTGCTCAGATAATTCGGTCGGTATTGATACAAACAAAACAATAAGCGAAGATTATGTTAAGCGTGCAATGACCGATACAATATACGAGATGTCCGACTTGGCAGGCTTTTACGATGATAATTATTACATTGTCGGAGTGCCTGTTCAGGGTGTTACAGAATTGGGCTTAGAGTCTGTAGGAACTGTATTTGTTACAAGCAGAGCGACACACTATAAAGACTATGTTATTACAATAGTAAAAATATTCTGCTCGGCTGGTATAGTGATATTCGCTCTTATATTCAGCTTTGTAGGAATTTTTTCATATCAGCTCACAAAGCCTCTTCAGCAAATGGCAAAGGCTGCAAAGGCTTTCGGCAACGGCGATTTTTCAAAAAGAGTAAAGGCTGACGGCAACGATGAAATTGGTGATCTTGCCAGAGCCTTTAATACAATGGCAGATTCTTTGGCAGCGTCTGAGGGCATGAGAAGAAGCTTTATTGCAAATGTTTCACATGAGCTTAAAACGCCTATGACAACTATTGCAGGCTTTATTGACGGTATTCTTGACGGAACTATCCCGAAAGAACGTCAAAATTATTACCTTAATATCGTAACGGTAGAGGTAAAAAGACTTTCAAGGCTTGTAACGTCAATGCTTGCGCTTTCGAGGATCGACAGCGGCGAGCTCAAAATGCAGACGAGAAAGTTTAATATCTCTGATACTGTGTTAACTACCTTCTTAACATTTGAACAGAAGATAGACGAAAGAAAAATAGAGATACACGGACTTGAAGATAATCCGCCGCTATACATAGAGGGCGATCCCGATATGATACATCAGGTGGTTTATAATCTTGTTGAGAATGCCACAAAGTTTACTAATATCGAAGGGCGAATAGATGTTGCGATAGAGGATAAAAATACTGATGTATGGGTGTCTATAACAAATACCGGACCGGGTATTCCGCCCGAACAGATAGGTTATATTTTTGACAGATTCTATAAAACGGATAAATCCAGAAGCATGGATAAAAACGGTATGGGTTTGGGTCTTTTTATCGTAAAGACTATAATTCAGCTTCATGGGGGAGAAATATCCGCAGAGAGCGAAGAGGGTAAATATACAAGATTTAAGTTCAGACTGCCGAAGAAAACCGAAAATGAGAAGAAACGCAGTTTGAAGTGACAATTTTTAACAGCAGAAAGTGGGGGGATCGCATGAACGAAAATGATTTTTTCGATGAACCGCAAAGCAGCGGTGAACCGGTGCTTACTCTTGATAACCGACAAGAGCAGCTCTCGGAAAAGATAGACAGAGAGCTGGGTGCTTCATCACAGGAGTTTTCGGAGGATACGGAAAAGGTTACCAATACAGTTAATACCGGATCGAACACGGAAAGCGTAAATCTTTCAAAAGATATACCGGAGGTAAATAATACTGCGGTACAAAATTCACAGCAGAAAACAAATGCGCCTGCACAGCAGCAAAATGCAGCGGCGTATAATTACGCAAGAAGCAATAATCCTTATGAATCCGGCGGATATATAGCCGACTATACGGGCGGCGCAATGTATAAGCAAGCACCTGCAAAACCGCCTCTCGGTTCGGGAGTTAAAGCGTATCTTATAGCTATTGTCGGCCTGTGTGTTATCTTCTTTGGAATGTTTGTGTTTGAATGTTACAGTCAATACACCACAAACGGCGGTATTGGCAGCAATTTAGATGATTGGCTTGAATCATACGGAAATTACGGCAATTTCAGCCTTCCGGATATTTATGGAAATGATGACAGCGATGATGAAGCAGATATGCCTGAGATAGACCCGAACAGCGATAAGGAAAAAGATAAGTCGGAATCAAATGTATCTGACAGAAAAGCCGCACCCGACGCAGATAAGGTTGTCAATGAGAAGGCTGCGAATCTGAATGCCGAAGATCAGCCCGAGGATATAGATTCGGGTGAATATACAGCTCGGAATGCTTATAGAGAGGTCGAGGAATCTGTTGTCAATATCATTGTTTATACGGGCGAGGTTGGCGATGAAGATACAAAAGACGGCACCGGTTCGGGTATAATCATATCTGAAGACGGATATATAGTCACAAACAGTCACGTTATTGATGATTCAAAAAGTGTCGGAGTGGAAGTTATTGCTTCAAACGGCAACAGTTATGCTGCCGCTGTGGTGGGCTTTGATATAAGAACCGATCTTGCGGTAATTAAGATAGACGAAACAGGATTAAAGCCTGCTCACTTTGTAAACTCCGATCAGATAGAGGTAGGTCAGGACGCAATTGCCGTTGGAAGCCCCGGCGGTGTGGAATACTCGCACTCCCTTACACGAGGCTGTGTTTCGGCTCTTAACAGAACAGTATCTTCAAACGGACTTGTACATTATATTCAGACGGATGCCGCAATAAACCCCGGTAACTCCGGCGGTCCATTGCTCAACAGCGCAGGGCAGGTAATGGGCATAAATACAATTAAAGTTGTTAATACAGAATATGAGGGCATGGGCTTTGCTATTCCGTCCAATACAGTTATTGAAATTGCAAATGATCTTATTTCTTTGGGTTACGTTTCAAACAGAGTGCGTCTTGGCGTTCAGGTCTCAAATTATGCGCCGACAAGCATTTTCAGCACTGATGATGTAAAAGGAGTGTCTGTTGTAAGTATTATGGACGACAGTCCTCTCAAAGGTACAGACGTAAAAGAGGGCGATGTAATAACGGCTATCAATGGCGAAAGTGTTACAAATATTCAAAGTCTGTTTTCAGAAATGGGCAAATACGCTCCCGGCGATACTGTGACACTGAAAATATACAGACCTGCATCATCAAGCAGAAAAAGTACCGAGTTTGAAGCAGAGGTCACGTTTGTTGCGGATAACGGAGAAACTCAGAAATAAAATACCTCGGTAATATACACTGCTTTATACAGCAATTTTTTTAAATTAGTATTGAAGGTACTTTTTTATGTGAATGATTTCAGAACATATGTGACTATGTATATATACATTTACGTTAAAACGATAAGTTTTCATTAATTTTCAAAAAGAATTATAAATTTTTTTGAAAAAAGTATTGAATTTTATTGTAAATGTAGTAGAATATATATAGAAGATTATTTAAAATGGGTGGGATAAAATTATGCGTGGAGTAAAAATAGTAAGTAGAACAGAAACTACAAAAATCATCGTTGACGACGAAACAAGACCTATTCCGATTATACTCTTCATATTGTTTACCATTGCGGCAACAACGATCAGTATTATGGGAATTATCAGACACGGAACGCCCTTTGCAAACTTTGCATTTTGTTTTGCAATCTCCTTTTTCCTTATCAGTGCTATTATATTTACTCGCTTCTCTACAACTGTAAGCAAGCAAAGCACATATAAATATAAGGTTATTGTCGCAGAAGGCACCGATATGGATGAGTTTAACAAAACATATGAGGTTCTTACACAGAAGGGCCGTGTTTATGAGGTTATAGAAAGAACATAAGCTATACTTTATGCTTAGAAGGCAGTTGCGATTTGAAAAGATCGTGACTGCCGATTTTTTTCTGAATAAAAGGAGTAATAATATGGAACAAAATAAATACGATTCACTGATATTTGATCTTGACGGTACACTCTGGGACGCTGTTGCAGCTGTGGTGCAGGTGTGGAACAACGCTATGATAAAAGCAGGACTTGAACCCAATATGACGTATGAGGGCTTGAGCCGCTGTATGGGGCTGAGAATAGAAGCTATTTTTGACAAGGTAATACCACAGGCAACACGGGAGCAGAGAGATATTGTAAAGCAGAATTGTATGAGCGGTGAGCAGGAATATCTAACGCTCAACGGCGGTCTGCTTTATGATAATGAAGAAAATGTATTGGAGAAGCTGAAAAAAGAGTATAAGCTGTTTGTGGTATCAAATTGTGAAGATACTTATATTCAGGCGTTTTTTACAGCGCATAATATGAGAAGATTTTTTGATGACTATGAGTGCGCAGGCAGAACGGGCAAGTCTAAAGCGGAAAATATCAAAATTATTGCAGAGAGAAACGGTTTAGATAATCCTGTGTATATCGGCGACACTGTTTTAGATCAGCAGTCTGCAAAGCAGGCAGGTGTTGACTTTATTTTTGCGGCATACGGTTTCGGATATACGGAAGAAGAGTGTGTGTCTATTAAATCGTTTGAGGCATTAATTAATTTATTGAATCAAAAGAATTAATTTTTTCACAGAATTATCACAAAAAGGCACCTATAAAAAACATATTCAATGTTTACAATATTAATAAAATATAACTTAATAATATGTGTACTATATCCTCTTTGAATGTTATCTGAACATTTCTCTTTTGTACGTCAAACTGCACAAAGAAAAGGGAAAAAGTTTGGAGGGTGAGAAAGAAATAATATTCTATATAAGAATTATTCACTTTCTTTATTTTAATATAATTTAATAGAGAATATGCGAAGTACGCATTAAAGGAGGAAATGCTTAATGTCTAAGAACAGAGGAAAGACTGCGGTAAAAGCCTTATCCGTATTGTTGATCGTGATGATGCTCTTTGCAGTCTGTGGGAACGTATTTATCAGTGCTTCTGCAGCCGGCACCTACGGCACAACCATTTATCTGAAAACGACAGCAACCAAAACACCGTATATCCATTATTGGGACGACAACAACAAGGAGCATAGTTCGGCATGGCCGGGTGTTGCAATGACAGAATTGGGAGATAATGTTTATTTTCTTGATCTGCCCTGCGATGTAGGAGAACTTACAGGAGTTATTTTCCTTAAAGACGGCGGCGGCGATGGCTCTAAGCTTACAGACGATCTTAATAACATCACAGGCAATATGTATGATCTTGAAGCTAAGTCTTGGTCTATGTTCGATACAAGTGCTATCAAGATCAAGTCATTCAGCGGCGATCTCGATTCTCCTGCTTATGTTAATGCAAACATCACACTTACAGTTGTTGCAGAGGGCGGCGACGGCAATCTTCAATATAAGTTCTCGGCAAGCGGTACATCAACAACTGTTATTCAGGACTTTTCCGCAAAGAATACTGCTGTATGGACTCCTACTGCCGAGGGTACATACACAATAAAAGCAGAGGTCAAAGACGGCGCAGGCGAGACAAACAGCCGCGAGATAACATACGAGATCAAAGACCCTGCAAAGGTTGAGCAGCCTGTATTCCTGGGTGCTTCACCTGCTAACAACGCTCAAATAAAGAAGGGTGGTTCAACTACTGTTGTTGTTGACGGCGCAGGCGGAAATGTAAACAATAAGATCTTGTTCTACAAAACAGAGGTTCTTGATCCCGATGGTAACGCTGTAAACACAGTTTACTATCAGACAGGCAACAGAATGACATTTACTCCCGATAAGCTCGGTACATATACTGTTAATATGTCTATTCAGAACAATACAGTAAAAAATGAAACCGTTACCGTAACTTATACATATTCAAGTGTTGATAATCCCGTTGAATCCGATACAGATACAGTTGAGCCTGTTGCAGTTAAAGGTGTAACACTCGACAAGACAACTGCTTCTTTGAAGATCGGTGAAACTGTTAAGCTTAATGCAACAGTATCTCCGAGTGATGCAGATGATAAGTCTGTAACATGGAGCTCAAGCAAAGAAGGCGTTGCTAAGGTAGCTAATGACGGTACTGTAACAGCAGTTGCAGAGGGCGAGGCTACGATTACAGTTAAGACAAATGACGGCGGATTTACAGCAGACTGCGTGGTTACTGTAAAGGGCGATGACACAGAGGTTGTAACAGACAGCGACACAGCAACGGATACAACAACAGATACTACTACTGATACTACTACTGATACTACAACAGACAGTGAAACTGATACCGCAACGGATATAACAACCGATACAGATACAGACAGCGAGACGCAGCCAAGTGATCTTCTCGGTGATGTTGACGGAAACGGAAAGGTAGAGCTTAAAGACGCTTATATGCTCCAGTCAATGGCTATCGGCAAGACAACTCCGACAGCATTGCAGTTGAAGCTTGGCGATACTAACCATGACGGTCAGATCACTTTGAAGGATGCTTCTATGGTTCAGCAGGCTTCTGTTGGATTGATAACATTAAGCTGATAAGATTATTTTAGGATAGAGAAACATTCACTTTAGGCAGTATTGACCTGTGCAAGCTTGTCATATACTGCCTAAATTACACTTAATAATGAGGTGAATATAATGACGTTGAAAAGAATAGTTGCTTTGATACTTTCGGTTATAATAATAGCGTCTGCCGCAATCATCACGACAAGTGCGGCAGATAACGGAGAAACAGGCATAACCGTTCATTATTATACTACGAGCAGTGCCCCGACTGTGTATTACTGGAACAGCCTGCCGAAAAATATCGAGACAGATTATCCCGGTGCAGCTATGAAGAAAGATACCGAAATGGGCGATGATTGGTATAAATATACTTTCGACAATGTTACAAAGATCAATATGCAGTTTGTTTCCGGCAACGAAAAGACCAAAGAGCTTACAAGATCTTCTGCCGGTGAATATTGGTACTACAATGATAAGTGGTATAACAAAGACCCGATACATAAAGATGTTGTTGATTATGACCGCACAGACCTTAGAGAGGATTCAATTTACTTTGTTGTAACAACACGTTTCTATGACGGTGATTCGTCTAACAACGTTCACTGCTGGGCTGATGCCGAGTATAATAACCCCGACTCAGACCCTGCATGGAGAGGCGATTTTCAGGGCTTGATAGATAAGCTCGATTATATAAAGGCTTTGGGCTTTAGTGCGATCTGGGTAACTCCCGTTGTAGAAAATGCCAGCGGCTACGATTATCACGGCTATCATGCTTTTGACTTTTCAAAGGTTGACCCGAGATATGAAAGCCCCGGTGCTACTTTTCAGGATCTTATCGACGCTTGCCACGAAAAAGATATGAAGATCATTCAGGACGTTGTATGGAACCATACAGGTAACTTCGGTGAAGCAACATTCTGTCCTTTGTTTGAGAAACAGTATGACACAATATCCGATTTAGGCGACATTGAGAAATGTATGAA
>JAFOMO010000170.1 GCA_017418905.1 Clostridia bacterium
ATGGTCACGCAAAATGCCCCTCTTTCAAAAACAGTCATTTAGACTGTTTTTGAAATTCACCCCTAAAAGGGGCGGGCAAACGCCCGCAGACATTAACGCAGTTATACATATATAAAACAGTAATTCTTTGCTCGCGAGCTAAATAGTATCGGTTTTTATGTGTGCAAACGCGATTTTGTCAGCGGCGACTCGCCGCCAACCCTTTTGAAAAAGGCTTGACCGAAAACTTTATTTGTTGGGTTTAAAAAGAATTATGATTTTTGTTAGAAAATTTGATTATGTTAATCTAAGTAGAGGCGAAAAGAAAATTGCCGAATCAAAAAACGGGCGCAGACTGCTCAGGTTCGCCGTTAAAGCAGAACACGGAGTACACTTAGAGTACCACGAAATAAAAAAGGGTGAATACGGAAAGCCTTTCTTAGAGAAGTATCCCGATATTCAGTTCAGTATCAGTCATAGCGGAAGTCTTGTTGCCGTTATGCTCAGCCGCTTTGAGTGCGGTGTCGATATTCAGAAAATTAAAGAGGTCAAACAGGGTGTTGTTCGCAAGATATGCAATGATGATGAACTGCGCTTTATCGAAAACAGCACCGACAAAGACCGTGCCTTCATCACCCTTTGGGCTTTAAAAGAAAGCTATGTCAAGGCAATAGGCAAAGGCTTGTCGTTTAGCCTTGCAAAGGTCAATTTCCGCATTGATACCGAATGCGGAGAAATTACAGACATACACTGCAGCCAAAAGGGCAGCTTTTATGTGAAAAATTTTGAAGAGTACATTCTTGCCGCTTGTACTCTTGACGAGGTTGTATAAATGAACGAATTTGTTGTTTTTGAAAATGTTTATAAACGCTATAATATGGGCGAAGTCGTCATTACCGCCGTTGACGGCATATCGTTTGAAATAAAACAGGGCGAATTTGCCGTTGTTGTCGGCAGCAGCGGTGCAGGAAAAACTACCGTTCTCAATATCTTGGGCGGTATGGACAGCTGCGATCAGGGCAATATTACCGTTGGCGGCAAGTGTATCAGTACTCTTGACGAAAAAGGGCTTGCGACCTACCGCAGATATGACATAGGCTTTGTGTTTCAGTTCTATAACCTTGTGCCGAACCTCACCGCAAAGGAAAATGTAGAGCTTGCCTCGCAGATCTGCAAAGACCATAAAGACGCTGTTGCCTGCCTTGAAAGCGTGGGGCTTGCCGAGCGTGTCAATAACTTTCCCTCGCAGTTGTCGGGCGGCGAACAACAGCGTGTGTCTATTGCTCGTGCGCTTGCCAAAAAACCTAAGCTTTTGCTGTGTGACGAGCCTACGGGCGCACTCGACTATAATACGGGAAAACAGATACTGAAGCTCTTGCAGGATACCTGCCGTGACGAGGGTATGACTGTCGTACTTATTACGCATAATCAGGCTATTACTCCTATGGCAGACAGAGTTATCACTATGAAAAGCGGTAAGGTCGTCAAAAATGTTGTGAACGAAAATCCGCTTGACGTTTCTCTAATAGAATGGTAAAGGCGGTGACTGTATTATGACTGCCGCATTAAGAAAAAATGTTCTTAAAGACATCAGCAAAACAAAAGCAAGATTTATCTCTATTATGCTCA
>JAFOMO010000171.1 GCA_017418905.1 Clostridia bacterium
GAACCCCTGACCGACTGCTTAGAAGGCAGTTGCTCTATCCAGCTGAGCTATTGGCGCATATGGAGCAGATGATGGGAATCGAACCCACACGATCAGCTTGGAAGGCTGAAGTTCTACCACTAAACTACATCTGCATTGTTTATTGCTCTCCTGCAACGAAAATAATTATATCATACTCGAAAGCGGTTGTCAATATTTTTTTTATATTTTTTTGTATTATTATTTTCATAATCATCCGAATAACGTATTGACAAATTTTGAAATAATAGTAAAATTTAATATGTAGGCATAATTTATGCGTTAAGGAGGTCATCTTCTTGGCTGATTTAAAAACCGAGATAAACAAAAGACGTACATTTGCAATTATTTCTCACCCGGACGCAGGTAAGACCACGCTCACCGAAAAGCTGTTGTTATACGGCGGAGCGATAAATACCGCAGGTTCGGTAAAGGGCAAGCATTCATCAAAGCATGCTGTCTCCGACTGGATGGAGATAGAAAAACAAAGAGGTATTTCCGTAACTTCATCTGTATTGCAGTTTAAATATAACGATTGCTGTATAAATATACTCGATACACCCGGACATCAGGACTTCTCAGAGGATACTTACAGAACACTGATGGCTGCCGATTCTGCCGTAATGGTAATTGACGGATCAAAGGGTGTCGAGAATCAAACAAAAAAGCTGTTTAAGGTTTGTGTAATGCGTCATATACCCATTATTACCTTTATAAACAAAATGGACAGAGAGGCTCAGAGTCCGTTTGATCTGCTTGAAGACATAGAAACAGTACTCGGAATAAATACCTGCCCCATGAACTGGCCCATAGGCAGCGGAAAAGAATTTAAGGGCGTTTACGACAGAAAAACCGAAGAAATTCTTGTGTTTACCGCAAATCAGAACGGTCAGAAAGAGGTTGAAAAGCAGACAGCAAAGCTTGATTCCGATAATCTTGAAGATTTGATAGGCAAATACCATAAACAGGAGCTTTTAGACGAGATAGAATTGCTTGACGGCGCAGGTGATTCGTTTGATTTAGACGAGGTCAGAGCAGGCAGACTCACACCCGTATTTTTTGGTTCTGCTCTTACAAACTTCGGTGTAGAACCGTTTCTTGAAGAGTTTTTGAAGATAACAACACCGCCTCTGCCCAGAGAGACCGAAACAGATGTTATCGATCCCGTGTCAGACTGTTTTTCTGCATTCGTATTCAAAATTCAGGCCAATATGAATAAGGCTCACCGTGACAGGATCGCATTTATGAGAATCTGTTCGGGCAGATATGATAAGAATATGGAAATATACCACGTTCAGGGCAATAAAAAATTAAGACTTTCACAGCCTCAGCAGATAATGGCTCAGGAGCGTGAAATGGTTGACGAGGCTTTTGCAGGCGATATTATCGGCGTATTCGATCCGGGTATATTCTCGATAGGCGATACTATCTGTACTCCGGGGTATAAGGTGAAGTTTAAAGGTATTCCTACGTTTGCACCCGAGCATTTTGCATTGATAAGACAAAAGGATACGATGAAGCGTAAGCAGTTTGTTAAGGGTACAACACAGATAGCCCAGGAGGGCGCAATACAGATCTTCCAAGAGTTAGGCTCCGGTATGGAAGAGGTCATTGTCGGCGTTGTAGGTACGCTGCAATTTGATGTACTCAAGTACAGACTTAACAACGAGTACAATGTTGAGATTGTAATGGAGGGTTTGCCGTATCAGTTTATTCGCTGGATAGGCAATACCGTTATCGATCCCAAAAAGCTTGATCTTGCGTCTGATACAAAGAGAATACAAGACCTCAGAGGAAACTATTTGCTTTTGTTTACAAGCCAGTGGAGCATTAACTGGGCTTTGGAGCACAACAAAGGCTTGATACTTGAAGAATTTGGCACAAAATAAATTATTTTGACAAAAATTGAAATTGTCCTGAATATACATTTACAAATAGGGTAGCAGATTTACCCGAAATCCGGAAGGTGAATGTATGTTTAGGGCAATTTTTTCATTTTTAAGCAGCTTTGCAATGGTATTTGTACTCCACGTTGCAAACTCAAACGCTTTTCCCGAACCGCTTTCAAAGAAAAAGGAGGAGCAGCAGATAGCACTTATGAGGGCGGGAGATAAAAACGCAAGAAATACTCTGATAGAGCATAATTTGCGGCTTGTTGCGCACATTGTAAAGAAGTATG
Source organism: Clostridia bacterium (assembly GCA_017418905.1). Lineage (GTDB taxonomy): Bacteria > Bacillota > Clostridia > Oscillospirales > Acutalibacteraceae > RUG592. Next base: position 2,198 of record JAFOMO010000171.1, read on the forward strand.
CAAAATCCCCTTACGATCAGGACGATCTTGTATCTATCGGGACTCTCGGACTGATAAAAGCAGTAGATTCGTTTGATCCTGATAAAAGTATAAAACTATCAAGTTATGCCGCAAGATGTATCGAGAATGAAATACTTATGCATTTCCGCTCACAAAAAAAGAGTGCTTTTGATGTGTCGCTCGATGAAGCTATCGAAACGGATAAAGACGGAAATCCTTTAACGCTCATGGATATTCTGTCCGCAAATGATAATGTTGAAGATACGATTGATCTGAAGATCAACAGTGAGAAAATATATTTATATATCAATGAATTAAGCGAGCGGGAAAGAAACATTATAATAATGCGATACGGCTTATTTGGTGAAAAACCTCTTACACAAAAAGAAACGTCTGAAAAGCTTAGAATATCTCGTTCTTATGTTTCGAGAATAGAAAAAAGAGCGTTACAAAAGCTATATGAGATGTTTGAAGAAAACTAATAATTAAATTAATAAATTTTTTTGTATAAATTTCGTAACATTTCTTGAAAAAATATGAAGTTTATTATATAATTATAATGTCAAAATCGGTGGAGAAACGAAAAATCTTTGCCGTAACGGTAATATTAAGGCAAGGAGTGAATGAAATGGGAGATAACCTTAAGCTTGGTTTTATAATTCTTCTTACGGGTATTGTAATTGTTTTCGCTGTTCTTATTCTGCTTATCTGTATAATTTTCGTATATGGAGATATTGTCAGCTCAATACAGAACTCGATCGAAAAGAAAAAGAAAGAGAAAGAACAGGCAGAAAAAGAAAACGAGCCTGTTGTACAGATCGCTGCAGAAGAACCGAAGGAAAAAGCAGAGGCTTCCGAAGTTGACGAAGAAGAAATACCGCTTGATGTTGTAGCTGCCATTGCTGCAGCCGTAGATTATATCTTCGGGCAGGGCAGCGTAAAGATAAAATCTGTCAAGAGATCGTCAAAAAGACGTTCAGCGTGGAAATCGGCAGGTGTGGCTGAAAACACACGCTCTTTCTATTAAAAGTAAAGGAGATATGATATTGTGGAGCTTTTAGATCGTTTTTGGAATTCTGTATTAAGCATCATAAGCAGTTCTGCCTTTGCAACGCTGACTTGGCAAAATTATGTAATGATCATAATTTCATTCCTGCTTGTATATCTTGCAATAAGAAAGCAGTATGAGCCGCTTGTGCTGCTGCCCATAGCAGTAGGAATGCTGCTTGTAAACCTTTGCCCGTCAATAGCCCTCGGCGGTACAACTAATATGATTCCGATAAAGGAATATATGGCAGCACACCCCGGTGAAACAATAAAATATGCCACTACCGTATTAGACGGGGTAGTATATGTTAACGAACCGCATTCCGGCGGACTTCTGTTTTATCTTTATCAGGGAGTAAAGCTGGGAATATATCCTCCGCTTATTTTCTTAGGAATAGGCGCAATGACAGACTTCGGTCCGCTTATCTCAAACCCGAAGAGCTTTATTCTCGGTGCAGCAGCTCAGATAGGTATATTTATAACATTTATCGGTGCTATCATTCTTGGGTTTACTACAAAAGAGGCAGGTGCGATAGGCATTATCGGCGGTGCAGACGGTCCTACGGCTATTTATGTAACCTCAATTTTAGCCCCCGATCTCTTAGGTCCGATAGCTGTTGCGGCATACTCCTATATGGCACTTGTTCCGATCATACAGCCGCCTATCATGAGAGCACTCACGACTAAAAAAGAACGTCAGATCAAGATGACTCAGCTCAGACCTGTTTCAAAGCTTGAAAAGATTCTTTTCCCGATAATAGTAACAGTTGTAGTTGCCCTTTTGCTTCCCGACGCAACAACGCTTATAGGTATGCTGATGTTCGGTAACCTTATGAAGGAATCGGGAGTAGTTGACAGAATAACAAATACTGCCAAAAACGAGCTTATGAATATTATTACAATATTCCTCGGTATATCGGTAGGTTCGACCGCAACAGGTCAGGTATTCTTATCACTCAGAACTATCGGCATTATTGCACTCGGTTTGTTTGCATTCTGTATGGGTACAGCGTTC
>JAFOMO010000172.1 GCA_017418905.1 Clostridia bacterium
ATCACGGCTCGGGAGAAAAACATCATATATCAGGACAGAATCATATAGCCGTCTGTATATCGTTCCTACGCTCGGCAAGGCGAAAATGAATAAGTTGTCATTGAGAGATTGGCAAGCCGTTATATCGAACGCCAGACCGCATAGAGACGATGTTAAGAGCATATCTTATAAAACCCTCTGCAATCTGCGTGAAGTCATAAGCGGTCTGCACCGATTTGCATACAATAATTACTTCTGCGATGCTTGGAGAGGCGAGTTGTATATCCCTCAAGGTCATAAAAAGGGTGAAAAAGAGATTTTGCAACCGAATGAGATAAAAAGGCTCTTTGAGGATTCCGATATATGGTATCTGTCAGCAATTCAAGTAATGCTCTTGTGCGGTCTCCGTCCGTCCGAGTGTTTAGGCTTGCAGGTATCGGACATCGGCGAGGGTGTCTTATACGTCAGACGTGGTGTCAATACCCGTGGAGAGATAACAAGCGGTAAGACAAAGAATGCAAGGCGTGTAGTTCCGATGCCTAAACTTGCAGAGGTGGTAATAAGGGAGACGATCGAAAGAAACAATAAGGCCCGATTCAATACAAAATGGATTTTCTGCAACGGCTCGGGCGGTATGGGTTCTCAAAGCACGATGCGAAAGCAATGGGAGAGATTGAAAGCCGAAAAAGAGTTGTCCGGTTCTCTCTATTCACTCCGTCATACTTTCGTGAGCATCGTATCATCGCAAACGCATCTTGCAGAGGGTACGATCAAGGATATAGTCGGACACGGAGAGTTTGACACGTTCGGGACATACAAACATCAGGTATCGGGTGAGATTGAGCAAGCAGCTGACGTAATCAACCTGACTTTCGAGCGGTTAAAAGCGGAAAATTCATAAAAGTACATACAAAAGTACATACTCGGAAATAAGAAAAACCCCAAGAGCCTTATACTCTCGGGGTTTAATATTGATATTCTCACGGGTTCAAGTCTCGTTATCCATAGTCCACCTGTGGACTGAAAGACCTTAAAAACCGCTCAAAATAGACATTTTTCCATTCAGAGCCTTTAAACTGTCCGTGAGAAAACATACAAAAAGTACATACAAAAGTACATACTCGTGATATACTTACATTGTCGGTATGAAAGTTGCGGTTCATACCACACTATCTCGTACCGATAGCCTGTTTTGTCCGCAACACAAAGCAGGCTTTTTAATTGAGAAAAGCGAGGCAGACAAATGAGTGAAATTAGACTTGGAACAGTAGTACAGTTGCTTTATTGGAAAGATAATAAAATTCACGATTTTACTATTACGGATATTTTCTTTGAGGCTTATGTTGGCGGTTATAAGACCATTATAAAAGCAAAATATTATTCAGAAAAAAGCGACTGTTATTTTACGGAAACTTACTTTTCAAATGACTTCTTTAAGGCAATGGCAGATGCAACACTGATCATTGAGGCAGACAAGAAAAAAGGCGGCGCAGAATGAATATCGCACTTTATACATTGTCGATAATTGCCGTTGCATCGTTATTAGAATTCGGTGCTATTTGGTTGCTCTATTACTTTCTTTACAATGGTTTTCCCTCTGTGCTAGAAATAGGCGAGGCGGTCGCATCTTTTATGAACAACCTCTTTGATAAAATATTCAAATCAGGTGTATAATGAAGTCATCTTATTTGAGGGATTATTGTATCTTTCATTTTGTCAACATTCAACCAAAAGAAAAACCCCACCGCTTATGCGATGGGGTAATTCTTTTTGAGGAGGTCTATATGACCGAAATGTTATGCTTTCTTAAGTCTGGACTTGATGCAG
>JAFOMO010000173.1 GCA_017418905.1 Clostridia bacterium
ATAAGGTACAAATGCGTCGTCATCAACCTTTACATATATTGTAGAGCTAACAAGCTCATCTGTTCTCTTCGGTGTGTCTGCTGTATCGGGTGTTTCAACGGGTGTATCATCATCATCTGCGGGCTTATCAGCGTCGCCAAACGGATTTTCTTTATATACGGATACATTTTGAGGCTTGCCGTCGCAAACTACCCAAAGATCGCCCGAACCAACCATATCGGCTGTCTGACCGCCGTCGCCGTTAACGATCCACTTATATGTGTTGTAGTTATGGAATGTGAAGTTATACCAGCCGTTAGCGTCTGCTGTAAGCTTAATGCCCGGCCATGCTTTAGCCTCGGGGATCTCGCCGCCTTCGTCGTCCCACAAATAGAGGTTCGGCTCAAAGCTGCCGTTGATTATCTTGAGGTGGAAATGCGACTCTACAAGCTCGTCTGTTCTCTCAGGCTTATTGTAGATGTAGTGATATACTACCTCAACGCCTTCTTTAACGTAAACGCCCTCAGCGTTTGCAGGGTAGTTGTCATTATCAAGATCATACCACGGGAATGTCTTAGGAGCTGTTTTGTATTCTGTACCGTTTCTTGCGGAAGATACGAGAGGATCGCAAAGGTCTTTGCCGTCCTGATCGACGTGTCTGACAGTAAGAGTACCGATTCCGCCCGGGAACGGCATGTAGTAGTAGTAAACAGTAGTTACGCCCTCTTTCATTGTACCCTCTGTATTATTAGAGGTAGAATCGAGATCGTAAACTATGAGAAGATCGTTGTCCTGTCCTGTTGTATAAGGATCGCCTGCGTGACCTTTTATCATCGTTTCGGAAAGAACCTTACCGGTATCCTTCTCAACGTGCTTGACCTCAACAACTGCTGCTTTCTCGTCTGTGAAGTTAACCTTATCAAAGCTTGACTTCGGAACGAGGATAAGTGCGGAGTTAGGTGCAAGTAAGATTTTGCCTGAAACTGTGTTGATTGCGGTAGTACCTGCAAGATATTTGTCAACAACAACTACATATTCACCGTTGTTCTCAACGAAATCTGCAAGCTTAAGAACGTATCTCTGAATAAGCATTGAGTCTGCTGCTGTTACCTTGCCGTCGCCGTTTACATCACAAAGTGCAAGCTGATCGTCGTCAAGCTTAGCAAGATTGATAGTATATCTGAGAACGAGAAGTGCGTCTTTGTTTGTTACCTTGCCGTCTCCGTCGGGATCGCCCAGAACGCCTGATGTTCCATCTGAAGGTTCGGGTGCGCCGCCGGGAAGTACGATCTCCTGCTCTTCGTCAAGAGATGCGTTAAAGTAAACAAGTGCGCTGCTCCACTGATTCTTAGCTGAAGCGAGGTTCTTTATCTCATAGCCGATAACGCCTGCCGGAAGGTCTTGCATCATTGTGAGAGATTCGCCTGTTGTCTGTGTGCCGTCTGAGAAAGCGTCAAAGTTCTTTCTGAGAGAGATAAGACCCTTGTAGTAAGATACTATGTCAGCGTAATCTGCTGCTCTTGACCAGTCAAGCATATTGATGTCGGGAGATGATTTGTAGCTGTTATGATCGCCGTACTTTGTTCTTGCAAACTCTTCGCCTGCGAGAATGAACGGGATACCCTGTGATGTCATAACAATTGCGCCTGCAAGCTTGTTGTTAGAAACAAGGCTTTCACGTCTTACGCCGTACTGATCTGTCTCTACACCAAAGTTTGTAGCAACAAGTCTGTCATAAAGAGTCTGGTTATCGTGGCAGCATGAGTACATAACATTCTGTCCGGGAACCTGTGTTTTCCAGTTAGCTGTTGTAAAGTGACCCTTAATGCTGTCGAACAAAGGACGTGCAAACGACTTAGCACCCGATACAAAGCCCGAAGATGTAAGATCGTCAAAAGCCTTACCCTTAATTGCATCACGAGCGTCATCATTAAAGAAGCCGATCCTCTCGCTTACACGAGTTGCCTTGATCTGTGTGCAGAGAGTAGTCTTGTTTCCTGCCCAGTTGTATTTATCTGTTGCAGTACCGAGTGACCAGCCCTCACCGTACATGATAATTCTTGTGTCGATAGTGTCGAGAGATTCACGAACAGCGTCCATAGTATCGCAGTCATGAAGTCCCATAAGGTCAAAACGGAAGCCGTCCAGGTGATATTCTTTTGCCCAATATGTAACAGAGTCTACCATAAAGTTTTTGAACATCTCACGCTCGGAAGCCGTATCGTTGCCGCAGCCCGAACCGTTAGACCATTGACCTTTTTCGTAGTCCTTGAATCTGTAATAGTAACCCGGCTGTGTGAGGTTGAACCAAGAATCCTCGCTTGCGTATGTATGGTTGTAAACAACGTCCATAATTACGCCGATACCGTTCTGATGAAGAGCCTGGATCATCTGCTTCATCTCGGTGATTCTTACGTTACCGTCATACGGGTTAGATGAATATGAACCCTCGGGTACGTTGTAGTTCTTAGGATCGTAACCCCAGTTGAACTGTGTGTCGTCGCCTGTTTCGTCAACAGAACCGAAGTCATACATCGGGTTTATCTGAATGTAAGAAACGCCTAAATCTTTAAGATAATTCATACAGGTCTTGAAATCGCCTGCATTGTTGAGAGTTGTCCGGAACTCTGTGAAAGCAAGATATTTACCTCTGTTTGCCTCGGAAACGCCCGATTCGGGGTCATAAGAGAAGTCTTTGATGTGAGCCTCCCAGACAACTGCGTCTGTGGGCTCCTCTGCAAGAACGTAAGTATCGTTCTCCCAGCCTGCCGGGTCTGTTGCGTCAAGATCAACTACCATGCCTCGGTTGCCGTTTGCGCCTGCTGCCTTTGCATAGATGTCAACGACTTCAACGCCATTGGGGTTAAGCTCGTTCTTTACAAAGTATGTGTAGTAAACGTTTTTCTGATCGCCCGAAACTTCAACGCTCCACACGCCTGTTTCTTTGTCGAGAGTCATATCGTACTCTAAGTCCCAAGCTTCCAAATCTTTGTCTGCGCCCTCTTCGCTGCCTTTGCTGTATGTTTTAAGTGTAACACTTGTTGCAGTAGGTGCCCAGACCTTGAATGTTGTTTTCTCGGGTGTGTAGTTTGCACCGAGATCGCCGCCGGCATACGTCGGATAAGTGGAAAAATCGCCGACCGTCAATGTATCTACGGTTTTAACTTCGGTGTCGTCTGTTTCATCAGCGGCTGCGCTCATACTTCCAAACGACAGATAAGACGTTGCAAGCATTGCAATTGCCACTAAAACAGACATAGTCTTTTTGAGTTTCATGAAAAGCTCCTCCTTGTAATAATGATTTTTATTTGAGCGAAACGTTAGACCGCGCTTCGGAAAATAAACAGGTTAAGACTTTTTCTTTCTGAGTATAAATGCAGCTATACCGCCTGCAAGCACTACAATACCGCCTGCGGCTAACCATACTATCAGACCTTTTCCGTAATTCGGGATATAGTTGAATATTACGTTTATTTCTTCTGCGGTATAATATCCTGCCGTATTATCAGACTGTGACGCAAGCTCATACCCGAAAAATTCTCTCGGTACAATATTGTACTCTGAGGAAATATCGCCTGTAATTACGTCTTTGTCTATTATAGAACCGGAATAATCAACGTACAAAACATTTATATTACCGGTATATACTATCTCTTTATCGTTTTTATCCAAAACAACGCCGTCTTTTATCCACGCCTCGCCCGAAACGAGATAGCCCTCATTTCCCGAAAGCGGATCCTGCGCATTGCCGTTTGCGATTATTACCTTAACACCCGTAACGCCCTTGACAACATCTGCCGGAATGGTATAAGTCCACCAGCCGTCGCCGTCGTTTGACATTGCAGTTCCGGGCCAATTGCCGAGAAGCTCTTTTATTTCACGGCTGTTCTGAACACCGTTGCCGTATGAGTACAAAGTGATATTATCCCACTTATTTGAATTATAATAGTGTACCGTTACAGGCTCGTTTTCAACAGGCGCATATTTATACACAACATCAATATTTCCGTTTGTATATTTGCCTGCGCCGTTTTTAGGCAAGCTGCGCAAATCGAGCGCATAGCCCTTTATTGTCGGTATCTCAGCGGTGAAATAGCGTTCACCCGTTCTGCCTCTCTGAGTTATCGGGTCGTAAAGCTCATTGCCTGTTTCGCTGTCAACAAATTTTATTACAACAGTACCGAATGTACCGTTATACTTAGTATAATAGAATGTAACATTTGCACCCTCTGCGGAGAACTTTCCGTTTACAGAGCCTTCTGTACGTCTGTATGTATACTCAGCCGAAATGCTTGTATCGGGCTTTAACGCAAACTTTTTGCCAATCAAACCGACAACGGTTTCAAGCTTTATCGTTTCTCCGGTGTCTGCGTCTGCGTGACGTACAATTACAGAGCCTTTATCCGACTTGAGCGCAAGCTTGTCAAAGCTTTCTTTATCTACGATCACTAAAGCCTGCCCTGCTTTAACTGTAACTGTATTCTCATTCACAAGACCTAAGCCGTTAAGACCTGCGCTGTCGCCGTTTGCGATTATCACCCATTCTTCGGGAAGATCGCTGCCCGAAAGAGTGATCTGTTCGTCATTTGGTGAGGCATTGAAGAATACAGCGACCTGATCCCACTGAGTACCCTGCGTTACCGTGTTTTTAAGAGTATAAGCGATAACATTTTTCGGGGTATTCGGAATAAAGCTTATCTTCTTTGCGCTTTCGCCCGTTGCGTCCGTAAATGGAGCGAAATTCTTTCTTATCTCGATAAGACCTGCATAATACTGAACGAGATCGGAATATTCAAGCCGTCTTTCCCAGTCAAGTCTGTTTATCTTTGAAGATGAACGGTAAGAGTTCTCGTCACCCTTTTTTGTTCTTGCGAACTCCTCGCCTGCCTGGAAGAAGCTTATACCCTGCGAGGTAAGAGCAATTGCAGACGCAAGCTTATTCATAGCGACAAGGTTTTCATTTCTCTGAGTATAATCTTCAAAGCTGCCGCTTGTTGCAACGAGCTTATCCCAAAGTGTATAGTTATCGTGACAAGAGTTATACGTTACAGTCTGAGTGGGAGTTTTAGCCCAACTGCTTATTGTTTCGCCCGTAATGCCGGACTTTACCTTTGCAGTGCCTTGACCGCCCTGTATAAAGCCACCCTCGGAAGCGTTGAAGTTACTGCCCTTAACGCCGTCACGCAAGCCGTCATTGAATGCGCCTATTCTGTCGCTCATTTTGCTTACGTTGTACTGCGTAGCCATTACCGTTCCGGGCTCTGCGCTTGTACCGAGCGACCAGCCCTCGCCGTACATTAAAATTTTATCTCCGCCCTCCAATGCGTCAAGCTCACGTCTTATAGCGTTCATTGTGTCAACGTCATGCAGACCCATAAGGTCAAAGCGGAAACCGTCTATATGATACTCCTTAGCCCAATATACAACGGAGTCTACCATATATTTTCTGAACATTGCGTGCTCTGAGGCGGTATCATTGCCGCAGCCCGAACCGTTGCTCCATGTGCCGCTGTCTGTAAAGCGGTAGTAATAATCGGGAACTGTGATATTGAACCACGACTTAGCACCGTCATATGTATGATTGAATACAACGTCCATAACAACGCCCATTCCATTGTTGTGAATGGACTGTATCATTTGTTTTACTTCGTTTATTCTAACATTACCGTCATACGGGTCTGATGAATATGAACCCTCGGGAACATTATAGTTTTTGGGATCGTAACCCCAGTTGAACTGATCGTCTTTAGAACTTTCGTCTATCGAGCCGAAATCAAAGATCGGCAAAAGCTGAACATAGTTTACGCCAAGCTCTTTGAGGTAATCAAGACCTGTTGTAGTAACTCCGTTTGAATTAACGGTAGTACCGGTTTCGGTAAATGCAAGATACTTCCCTCTGTTTTTCTCGCTTACTCCCGATGCGGGATCGCTTGAAAAGTCTTTTACGTTGACCTCCCAGACAACAGCTTCACTCTGAGTGCCGACTGATACGTGCTTGTCGTTTTCCCAGCCCTCGGGATTTGTGCTTTCGAGATCGACTATCATACCTCTGTTGCCGTTAACGCCTGCTGCCTTTGCGTATATATCTACTGTTTCTTTGCCTTTTTTGCCGTTATACACATAATACGTATAATACTTGTTGAGCAGATCGCCCTCTATTACGGCAGACCAAACACCGCACGTTTCGTCATACTCCATATCGGTAACGGAAATATACTTGCTGTTCTCCTCCTTGTCGCTGCCTGTTGCATAAAGCACGACCTGTACTCTTGTTGCCTTTGGCGACCAGACCTTAAACGTGGTAGACTCTTTTGTATAAACCGCACCGAGATCACTGCCGTTGTAGGCAAGCTTATCCAATTCTGCCACTGAACTTTCCCCCATGCTTTTTTGATTATCGCTGTCCGTTTTTTCGGTATCGGTATCGGTATCTTCTTCCGACTCATCACCCTGATCGTCATAAACGCCTGTTGGTTCGGTATAATCATCATACGCTTCAACATCTTCTTCTATATATTCGTCAACGACAACATCATCTATATTTTCGTCAGGGTCATTATAGAGATCGTCCTCGTTGGGATCGTCAAAGCCGTATACTTCCTCATCATTATACTCTGCTTCATCGTAAACCTCTTCATCTTCATCAGGTTCTGCGAATACCGTTAAAATACCGTTAAGCGGAGAAGCGGCTATCGTAACAGCCGCAAGCATTGCACAAAGCCACTTCTTTCCCTCAAACTTTAACACTTTACTTCCTCCTAAACAACATAATATTCCGACAATGTAAAATAAAAAAATTATTGGTAAAAGCTAACATTTATGCAAATTGCTAATTCAACACTTATATATTTTATCATTTTTTCGGAACACTTTCAATTAGTGCAAACAATTTAATGCAAATAAAAACTTAACAAACTTTTCTGTTGATTTTTGAACATATTGCTGTTTATACAAATTATCATTATACAAAGCAACATGAAAATTCATACCGCAATACGGAGCACCATATACTTATACTGATGTACCGGAAATTTCTTTTATACAGTCCTCACAAATATATCTGCCCTTGATCTCGTGAACATTTTCTTGTGAAGAGCAGAAAATGCAGGACGGTATATACTTCTTTAAGATAATCGAATCTTTATCAACAAACAGTTCAAGCTGATCGCCTGCCTTGAGTTGAAATTCCTTTCTGAGCTTTATCGGAATCAATATCCTGCCCAGGTTGTCAATGTTGCATACATCATATTTTTTCATAAAAAAAACATCTCCTTTAAGAAACTGTAATTGATTATACTATAAAGCGCAAATTTTGTCAAGCTTTGGCAAAAATTCTAATATTTTCATTTATCGAGGTATATTATGCTGAATTACATATGGGCAATACTTATCATAGGCAGTATAATCTGCTCATTTTTTACAGGGAACACCTCAGAACTCGGAGAAAGTATTCTCACCTCTGCCAATGACGCCGTACAGCTCATTATATCAATGACGGGAATACTCTGCCTTTGGAGCGGTATAATGGAAATAGGCGAGCAAAGCGGCATAACAAAAGCAATTGCAAAGCTTTTATCACCGCTCTTAACTCGCCTGTTCCCTACTCTTGACAAAAACGGCACTGCATACAGAACGATATGTATGAATGTTACTGCAAATCTTCTCGGGCTGGGCAATGCCGCAACACCGCTCGGGATGAAAGCTATGAAAGCACTTGAAGAAGAAAGCAAGCTTGCAAAACAAACTCATACCGCCGACAAAAATATGATAATGTTCATAATACTTAATACAACGTCATTTCAGCTTATGCCGACAATGATAATATCAATACTTCAATTAAACGGCTGTACGACACCTTCAGCGGTGATACCGTACATATGGTTTGCGTCTGCTGTTGGTATAATTGTAGGTATAATATCCGTACAACTGTTATACAAAAAAGAAAGGCGGGTCTGAATGTTTTCCGACTATATCATACCGGGCATAATGCTCATCATAATATTGTATGCGCTTATAAAGGGTACGCCCGTATTTTCGGCATTTACGCAAGGCGCAAAGGACGGACTGAAAAATATGTATGCAATTGCGCCCTCGCTTATAGGCTTGGTAACGGCAGTAGGAATGTTGAAAGCCTCGGGTGCAGTGGAGCTTATAACAAGTCTTTGCGAGCCTGTCACGTC
>JAFOMO010000174.1 GCA_017418905.1 Clostridia bacterium
AAAAAGTTTTATACACTCAACATTAAATAACCGCACAAAGGCTGGCTTTATGCGGTTAGTGCATAATATGCGATATGTAATAAAGAAAAGCCGTAAAAGTGAAAAAGTCCTAATGAAACAATGTTTGGCGAAGAGATAAGGAATTGTCAAGAATGAATCTCAACTCTCAACTCTCGACTCTCAACACTTATCTCTAAAGCTCCAAAGATTTATAAGTTCATCGCCTTATATACCTTAATGGTAGGTGCAAGCCAGATCTCGCCCGTACCTCTGTAAACATTTACAAGACCTTCACCGCTCATTGCAGAGCCGATAAGAGTTTTTGCGCTTCTCTCAACGGTAAAGTCGAGTGATGAAGAACGGAGAATAGCAAAGTTTCCGTCAACTTTGAGTACATCGTTATTAAGACGGATAATATCTATCTCTTCCATAGGTACAACGCTTTCGAGAACTATAAGTCCCGGACCTGTCAACTGCTGCTGGAAGAATGTTTCTCCGCCTGCAACGGCAGCAGACATTCTCTTTTGAGCAATTACTTTTACCTGTACACTTCCTTGTGCGCAGTAGAACATTCCGTCGTCTACTACAATAGATTCACCCGGGCCGAGCTGAAGTACGAGAAAATGTCTGAAAGAGGGTTCAAGCACAAGCATACCGGTGCCTGTGTATTCGGGCTGTGACATTGTTTCGCCCGTAACGCTTGCTTTAACCATTTTGCCGAGTGCGTTTCCGACTGTAACGCCGCTGACCATTTGCAGATCGCCTTGAAAATAGCTCATTGCGCCTTTTTCAACGGTTACTTTTTCATTGTTGAGGTAAAGTGCGATCTGTCTTACCCTTATATTTTGCTGTTCCATAAAGAAAACTCGTTGTGCAGTTGATGAGTTTGAAACACCCAGAAGCTTCTGATACTCAAGTATCTCAACACGCAGACCGCCGTTTTCAAACTGCTGTGTGATCTTTACGTTTTTTCTTGTTCCGACTGCTGAATTCATAGATTAGACCTCCCTTAAGTGTATGTATTTCTTAATAATTGATACCGTAAACCTCTGCAAGTATTTTGACCTTTTGCGCCCATATGCAGTGAGTGTTGTATTCGTTCATACGTTCTCTTGCCTGACTTCCCGCTACAAGAGAAGTTGCATTTTTGCTCCAGTTGAGTATGGACATTGCGTCCTCAAAGTCTTTCTTGTTGACCTTGTATGAGTTATGTACTATCTCTATCTGATTCGGGTGTATAACGGTTTTTCCGATAAATCCGCAAAGCTGATCTCCTACAAGCTCGTTTTCAAGTCCTGCGTCCCAGTTTGTACCGTTGAAATATTCCCATACAGGACCCGAAATCACATAGTCAAGCCCGAACACTGCAACAATATCGCTGAATATTGACGAAACAGGCTTTATATCGTGAATAGATTCGTCACTGTGACGGCGAAAGCCGAACATTTTGCAGAGATCGTTTCCGCCTACTCTGATGTTTAATACAAGCGGTTCTATTCTTTTAAGCTTTTCTTTTATGCCGTAAAGAATATCGCAGCGTGTTCTTAAATCTATCATCGTAGGACTTTCAAGGATCGGCATCATATATATAGTTCTGTCATACTCTTTATTAATATCAAGTATTTGATCAATATATTCGTCAGCCGTTTCGGGTACGAATTTCGGAATGATGAACCCTGTTACGAGCGTCTGTGCCTCACCAAGAGCTTTCATCAGTTTTTTTATCTGCTTGCTTGAACGTACTCTTATAAATATTTGTGGGATATAAAAGCTCTCCGACTTTGAGGCTTCTTTAATCTTTAATAAAGATTCTGTCATTGCGGCTTCTGCTTCTTC
>JAFOMO010000175.1 GCA_017418905.1 Clostridia bacterium
TCCTGTATGGTGGTTAGCTGTATATCGTCTGAGTTTTCATATGATGTATCGTTTATAGCATTATACAAGCTCAAAGTCCATTCCTTATTTTCGGGATTACCAAAAATAAACTTGAACAGTCTGTCTTTGTATTCACGATTTGTTGAGATGTTTTCGGACATTGTAACCACCTGCTTCCTTATAAATATTATATCATATTTGAAACGGATTTTCAACTTTAATTATGAATTTTGATAGGCTTTATGCATTTTTTATATAAACAAGTACACCAAACCCGATCTCTGTTTCCAGGGTCTCGAGCTTTTCTATTTTCTCCTGATCGGAACGTGAAGTCTTGTAAAAATAAGGTGTCATTTTAAACAGGTTCATAATATCAGTGGCATTTTCAAGCTTTAGTGTGTACTTTATCTGTTTGTTTTCGATAAGCTTAAAACCCGTAAGAAAATGATCTTCTGTCTTGTTTTTATATGGAATATCGTATATTGCACGCTTTAAGCCGAACAGATGATCTTCAAGCGGTACTGCACGAATAAGAATACCGTCATCTGCTAAAACACGCATAAATTCATCGGGAAATACGGGTGCGAATATACTTGTCACAACGTCAAACGAGTTATCTCCGACAGGCAGAGAAGAGCTGCTTGCCGCCGCAAGATGTATTTCTTTAGTTCTTTTTGCTCCGAAAATAAGAGCCTCTTTTGAAATATCCGTACCGTATATATCGGCATTCGGAAATTTTTCTTTTATGTATGAAGTATAATAGCATTCGCCGCAGCCGCAGTCAAGCAGAGAGAAAGTATTGCTTTTTGCGCACCTTTCAACGGCTGTGCAGATGTCGTCAAGCAGTGGTTTGTAAAAGCCGCCGTCAAGAAAATCACGTCTTGCCTGTATCATCAGTTTATCGTCGCCGTGACGCTTTTTTGATGATCTCTGCGACTGCAATAGATTTACATATCCCTGCTTCGCTATATCATAGCAGTGATTGTTTTCACATATAAAAACATTGTCCTTTTTGTTCAGTCCGCTTTTGCATACGGGGCATATGTATTTTGTCAAACCTTTATACTCCATCAGCAGAATCCTCCGTCAACACCAAGCACTTGTCCCGTAATAAAGTCTGCGCCGTCACTTGCCAGAAAAGCGGCGGCTTTTGCTATGTCATTCGGTGTGCCTATTCGTCCTAAAGGCGTTTCTTTTGCCAATTGGTTTATTGTATCATTGTCAAGCTCGCTTGTGAGCATATCTGTCATAATACACCCGGGCGCAATGCAGTTTACCGTAATATGCGAGGGTGCTGTCTCTTTTGCAAGTGCCTTGCTTAGTCCTATAATGCCTGCCTTAACAGCGGAATAGTGTACCTCGCATGACGCACCCACACTGCCCCAGATCGACGATATGTTTATTATCTTTCCGCTTTTGCGGTGTATCATATGCGGCAAAACGCTTTGACAGCAGTTGAATACACCGCCTAAATTTACGCTTACCATTCTGCTCCAGTCGTCACAGGTAATATCCGTGAAAAGCTTCTGCTGCGCTATTCCCGCATTGTTTACAAGTACGTCTATTCTGCCGAACTGCTTTAATGCAGATACGATCATACCGTCAACATCATCACGGTTCGACACGTCGCATTTGTATATGTACCCCGTACCGCCGTTTTTTACAATAGCTTCAAGAACGCTTTCGGCTTTGTCTTGTGATGTGTTGTAATTCACGATAACACCGAAACCGCACAGGGCAAGCTCCTTTGCAACAGCCGCCCCGATACCTCTTGAAGCTCCCGTTACTATCGCACATTTATTACTCATTTACAAGTACCTTTACTATCTCCGAAACGTACATTCTGTGATAGTCGTCACCGTGATAATTTGCAAGTATGCTTTTGTCTGTTGCGCCCGATTCGCACAAATCCTGCACATACAGCTTTCTGCAAACAAGAACAAGTCGAGCCTGTTCAAAATACGGTGCTTTTTCATCGAATACGGGCGTTAAGCCTGTTTCAAGCGGCTTGTTAATATCTCTGCCCGATCTTGTGCCGCAAAGCTTTAATGCGTTTCTGTATTCGTTCGGATAAGCAGACATTGTGTAGTACTCGCTGTTTTCGAGAAACTCATAGGTATACCTCTGCGGACGTATAAAGGTATAAACTACGGGTTTGTTCCAGAGGATACCCACGCCGCCCCAGGATACGGTCATTGTGTTGAAGCTTTCTTCAGTTCCTGCGGTAACGAGCATCCAATCTCTTCCGATGGTGCTTATCATGTTTTCGTTTAATTCAAATGCGTTCAGTTCTTTCATAAATGATTTTCCTTTCTTGTGTATAATAAAAAATTAACATATTTTATAAAAAAATATGCTTAGTTTACTTGAAAAATTCTTTATAATTTATTATACTATATTTGTATGTGGGTGTAAAGCGTGTTTTTTACGTATTATACCGCTGTAATGCAAGTTTATGCAGTGAATTATGCGTTTATTCATAAATATAAAAAATTTCTTGAATAATTATGCAGAAAGTACTTGATTTTTTGCATAAAAGGTGTATAATGGTATCGTTGCTAAAACTTTATACGAAAAATTTAAAATTTCGGAGGAATATCTCATGGCTAAAAAAGAAATCAAAAAGGTTGTGCTCGCTTATTCGGGCGGACTTGATACATCAATTATTATCCCGTGGCTCAAAGAAAACTACAACAACTGCGAGGTAATTGCAGTAAGCGGTGACGTTGGACAGGGCACAGAGCTTGACGGTCTTGAAGAAAAGGCTATCAAAACAGGGGCGTCAAAGCTTTATATTGAAGATCTTAACAAGGAATTTGTTGAAGATTTTATCTGGCCTACACTCAAAGCAGGCGCAGTATATGAGGGCAAGTATCTTCTCGGTACATCATTTGCAAGACCTATCATTGCAAAGAGGATCGTTGAGATCGCAAAGGCAGAGGGCGCAGACGCTATTTGTCACGGCTGCACAGGCAAGGGAAACGATCAGGTTCGTTTTGAGCTTACAATAAAGGCATTCGCACCCGATATGCAGATAATCGCTCCCTGGAGAACATGGGAGTTCAAGAGCCGCGAGGACGAGATCGCATATGCAGAGGCTAAGAACATTCCTCTTAAAATAAACAGAGAAACAAACTACTCAAAGGATAAGAACCTGTGGCACTTGTCACACGAGGGCTTAGACCTTGAAAACCCCGCAAACGAGCCTATGTACAACAAAGAGGGCTTTTTGGAGCTTGGCGTATCTCCCGAGCAGGCTCCTGATGTTCCCACATACGTTACAATATCGTTTGAGAAGGGTGTTCCCGTTGCAGTTGACGGCGAAAAGCTTGACTCAGTAGAGATCGTTAAGAAGCTCAACAAGCTTGGCGGCGAAAACGGCATTGGTATTGTAGATATGGTTGAGAACCGTCTTGTAGGTATGAAAGCAAGAGGTGTATATGAAACTCCGGGCGGTACTATACTTTATGCCGCACATTCAAAGCTTGAAGAGATCTGCCTTGACAGAGATACTCTCCACTACAAGCAGAATGTTGCAAACCGTTTTGCAGAGCTTGTATATTTCGGTCAGTGGTACACACCTCTCAGAGAGGCTCTTTCTGCATTTGTTGATTCAACACAGCAGACAGTTACAGGTGACGTTAAGTTCAAGCTTTACAAGGGCAACATCATTGACGCAGGTGTAACTTCTCCGTACTCACTCTATGATGAAGATATTGCAACATTTGACGAGGACGAAGTATACGATCAGAACGATTCCGCAGGATTCATCAACCTGTTTGGTTTGCCGATAAAGGTACAGGCAAAGAAAAAGGGCTATTAATGTTTAGCGGTATAGTGTACGACAATACTATTTTATAATTCATACTGTGCAAAAACCAACAATTTAGTATTCGGTCAAGCCTTTTTCAAAAGGCTTGCGGGGTGCAGGGGCAGAGCCCCGCCCGCCGGAGGCACGCTCCAGCCCTTTTAGGGGTGAATTTCAAAAACAGTCCTGCGGACTGTTTTTGGAAGAGGGGCATTTTGGCAGAAA
>JAFOMO010000176.1 GCA_017418905.1 Clostridia bacterium
ATTTACGAGTACGCCCAATGCGCACACGGTAGGAATTTGCTCGCTCATACCGTAATACGCCGTAATATCTTCTGCTATCTCGCCCGAAACAAGCTTGCACACTCCGATATACGGCTCGCCTGTGCCGTAGTCACGCATTACATTTATAACACCGTCTGTACCTACTGCTTTTCCCACGTTTATTTTTCCGTTGGGATAATACTCCGTTTCCGTCTGTGGGTGTTCAACATAGCCTCTGCAATTGCCGCTGCTGTCGGCGCACGCAACTACCGCACCGAGAGGCCCGCCGCCGTTTACTCTCAAAGTAACTGCGGCATTTTTTTGTTTGAGCATAACTCCCATAATAGACGAGGCTGTAAGCAGTCTGCCCAGAGCCGCAGACGCAACGGGTGATGTGCGGTGCAGCTTTTTGCCCATATATGCTATATTTGTTGTATCAGCCGCAACAGCCATAACTGCGCCGTCCGAGGTTATACAGCGTATCAGCTTATCCTTTTTCTTAGGTGCGTTATCCGGTGCATATATATCGTTTTTGGTATTATTGTTTTCCATGTTTTACTCCTTATTCGCTGTCGTATTTCTTTTTTGCCGCAAAAGTAAGTCTTTGAGAACCCTCTTTCGGGCTGTCAAATGTCATATCGTCATACACTGCCAATACCTCAAAGCCGCTGTTATCAAGCATTTGAGATATTTTTTGCGGTGTATAAGCGTATTCTTTTATGTACTCGCTGTTTCTTATGTACACACCGTTTTCGGGTATAAAGAAATCAAGCTCCATTTCAACGCTGTTGTCTGTATCGTTATATCTATTCTGCCACACGCAATATACATTGTCCGTATCGAATACAAAGGTATTATCCGCAAGGATATGACGGTGCTTATACACGGTGTTTACGTCAAAAATAAAAAGTCCGTCCTTTTCGGTAAACAGCCCCACTCTGTCAAAGGCTTTTTGAACCTGAGCTTCTCCGTCAAGATGATTTATACTGTCAAGCGTACACACGCAGGTGTTAATTGTACCGTACAGATCAAGCGACTGCATTTTCTGCCGCAGAAACAGAATATCAAGCTCTTGTTCGGCGCATTTGAGCTGTGCCTGAGTGAGCATATCACCTGACGAATCCACCCCGTAAATATCCCAGCCCATTTTTTTAAGCTCTGCGGTGAGAGTACCCGTTCCGCAGGCAAGATCGAGAGCAACACCGGGCTTGTGAGAGAATATTTCGCATATTTTACATATATACTCAGCCTTTGACTTATAATCTACATTTTCGGTAAGGCTGTCGTAAAACTCTGCAAACACGCCGTATGCCATTATTCCTCTTCCTTATCTTCGAGCTTTTTCAGTCTGTCGAATACCAGAGCATAGCCCTCGCAGCTTGTATAATTGAGAGAACGGTTAACTCTGCTGATCGTTGCGGTTGACGCACCTGTTTCTTCAACTATCTTGCTGTATACCACTCCGTTATTGAGCAGCTTTGCAACCATTAGTCTTTGCGACATAGCTTTAAGCTCGGGCACTGTGCAGAGATCATCAAAAAAGCGTCTGCATTCGTCAACGGTTTCAAGGGTAGTTATAGCCTTAAACAGATATAACAAGCTGTCTTCATTCAAATTTGCATTCATATTAATTTACTCCTAAACTTTTTTACACACTAATGTGGTAAATCTTTAATACTATTTTATCACACATTAAAGCAAATGTAAAGGGAAAAACCCAAAAACCGCCTACAAATTGCAGGCGGTATATAAAAGTTTTATTATTATTTACAAAATAATACAAATAAGCCCGTTGCAGCCGTCATTTATAATACGCTCGACTGTTTCGTTCATTCTCATTCGTGCCTCGGCAGGCATACGATAAAGCTTATTGTGCAGTCCCTCGTTTACAAGCTCATGCAGAGATTTTCCGAAAATGTTTGACTGCCATATTTTTACAGGATCGTCCTCAAAATCATCAAGCATAGACATTACAAGCTCCTCAGACTGCTGCTCTGAACCGACTATCGGCGTTATCTCTGTTGTAATGTTTGTTTTCATCATGTGTATAGACGGTGCAGACGCTCTAAGTTTTATTCCGTACTTAGTGCCCTGCTTTATTATCTGCGGTTCTTCAAGCGTCAACTCCTCAATTGTAGGCATAACAATGCCGTACCCTGTTTCGGTTACATCGTCATAAGCCTTTTTTATCTTGTCAAACTCTGTTTTTGTTTGAGTAAGCTCCGTTATTATCCTGAGCATATCGGCTTCATCAGATATTGCCATACCCGAGCTTTCGCTGAGTACCTCCCAGAACAAACCCTGCTTCGGTACTACCGTAATAACCGCTTTTCCCGTTCCGAGGTCAATGTTTTTTATCTCTGAGCTTTGCACGCAGGCGCACTTATTTATACCGCTGCATACATCGCTTATTTGTCTGATACGCTCGGCGGCGGCACCGCTCGACTTAACATAGCTGTATATCTCGCTTTTTATTCTGTGACCGTTTTCAAGGCTTGTTACCCACTTGGGAATATCAACGCCTATCTCTTTTAACGGAAACTCAAACAACATTTGAGCAAGTATACGCTTTATCTCGTTTTCGTCAAGCTCCAGACAATTTACGGGTATTGCCGAAACAGAGTGTTTTCTGCTTATCTTCTCTGCAAGCGTTACAGCCTCAGCGGAAGCAGGGTCAATACAGTTTACAAGCACTATAAACGGCTTATTTATTTGTCTTAGCTCGTTTATTACACGCTCTTCCGCCTCTTCGTATTCTTCACGGGGAATATCTGTAACAGAACCGTCTGTTGTTACTACAACACCAACGGTAGAATGTTCGTTAATGACCTTTTGCGTGCCTATCTCGGCAGCCATATTAAACGGTATTTCTTCATCATACCACGGAGTTTTTACCATTCGGGGCTGTTCGTTCTCTATATAACCGAGGGCACTCGGAACAATGTATCCTACGCAGTCGATCATTCTCACATTCAGCGATACATTGTCCTGAAGCCTTACGCACGCCGCCTCTTCGGGAATAAACTTAGGTTCTGTTGTCATTATTGTTCTGCCTGCGGACGACTGCGGCAATTCGTCTGTTGCTCGTTTTCGTAAATTTTCATCGGGAATGTTCGGTATAACGAGTGTGTCCATAAATCTTTTGATAAATGTAGACTTGCCTGTTCGAACTCCTCCGACAACACCTATATATATCTGCCCTTCCGTGCGGGTAGATATATCTCTGTAAATACTTCTTTCTTCCAAATTGACTGCCTCCTGTATTTCTGCGATATGTTTAATTGTATGTTACAGTCATATGGATTATTACTTGTACTTTATATTCCGATTTGGAATTATAAAGCAAACATACCGTTATACAATAATTGGTGAGGTGATTATCATTAACGTTTACGATTTTGACAAGACTATTTATTATAACGACAGCACTTCGGACTTTTATGTTTTCTGTTTAAAGCGGCACCCGAAAATAGCCGCACATTTTCCGAAAACTATGTGGGCATTTATTAAATATCTGCTCAAAATAAACACGAAAACGCAGTTTAAAGAAGTGATGTATGAATTTCTTCACGAGGTAGATATAGATAAAGACCTGCCCGACTTCTGGGAAACGCACAAAAGCAAGATTAAGCCTTTTTATTTGGAGCACAAGAAAGATGATGACGTAATAATTTCTGCGTCACCCGAATTTTTGCTTAAACCTATCTGCGAGATAACGGGGATAAAGCATTTAATGGCGTCACGAGTTGACCCGAAAACAGGCAAATACACGGGAATAAACTGTCACGGAAAAGAAAAGGTTCGCCGCTTCAATGAGCTTTACGGCAATGCTGTAATTGATGAGTTTTACTCAGACGCATACTGTGACACCCCTCTTGCTTTAAAGGCGGTGCAAAGCTATATGGTAAAGGGCGACAATGTTTCCCCGTGGAAATTTCGCAGAAAAGACAAAAAGACCTGATAAAAGAACGAACCGCCAAAACATCAATTTGTTTTGACGGTTCATTTTCTTTTGGAATGTCAGATAAAACTTTCGTTTATCCTCTGTCAGCCGTTGCCTTTTCTCCTCTTCCCAGTAAATAATCAACAGTAACCTCGAGAATATCAGCAAGTGCAACAAGCTCTATATCTGTCACAAATCTTATCTGTCCTTCGAGCTTTGACAATCCTGATGCATTCATGTCAACACCACGCACCTGAAGTTGAGCTAAGAGTTCCTTCTGTTTCATTCCTTTCTTCTTGCGTGCTGTTTCAACCTTGGCGCCGACTAAGTTTCTGTCACCCAGTGCCTGTTTTCGCAGCCTCATACAATCATCTCCTAAAAGTTCTGAAATTATATTTTCACACCATAAATATACTTTATTCTATTATATAATTTTTTTGCGAAAAAATCAAGTAAAATAAAGTGGAATTTTAAAAAATAATTTGTTTATTTACCACATAATGTTACAACGCTTTTATACTTTTTCTCTTTAAAGTGATAAAAAATCAGTAATAGTTCTTAATTGACCGCCGAGAATAGTATCCCGGCGGTCTGTTTAAGATATATTCTGTTTTATCCTATTGTGCCTTTGAATACATAGCTGTCTGCAACATCAACTCTTTCACCTGTTACAGTGTTTGTATGGAGCTTTATTACATATCTCAGAATGTTGATACAATCGGCAGTTCTCAGCCAGTTGTCCTGATCTACGTCACCTAAGAACATCTGAATATTATTAATGCTTTCGAGCTTGATAATAAATCTCTGCAAGATAAGGCTGTCTTTGGCAGTTACTTTGCCGTCAATATTAACGTCACCCATGATATACGGCAAAATTCTGTCTGAATCGCTGTCGGGTTCGTCACCTGTATCTGTGTCGGAATCAGCCTTATCGGGACTGTCGATCGTTTCTTTGCCGTCTGTGTAGGAATCATTCTTACCGGAAGAATCGGTGTCTGTTACATCAAAATCGGAATCTCCGTTATCCGAGTCTGTATCAGGGGTATCATCATCTGTATCTTTCTTATTGGAGTCGGTATCGCTGTTTGTGTCCTTATCCGTGTTATCACTGTCTGTATCGGAATCTCCGTTATCCGTATCGGAATCGGAGTCTTTTTCTTTATCACCGTCTGTATCGGTGTCGGAATCACTTGTGTTGTCTGTATTATCGGTGTTATCCGAATCATTTGTACTGTCTGTGTTGTCCGTATTATCCGAATCATTTGAACTGTCAGTGTTGTCCGTATTATCAGAATCGTTTGCACTGTCTGTGTTGTCCGTATTATCAGAATCATTTGCACTATCGTCAGTATTGTCGGTATTATCCGAATCGTTTGCACTGTCTGTGTTGTCCGTATTATCAGAATCATTTGCACTATCGTCAGTATTGTCGGTATTATCCGAATCGTTTGCACCGTCTGTGTTGTCCGTATTATCCGAATCGTTTGCACTGTCTGTGTTATCTGTATTATCCGTGTTATCCGTGTTATCCGAATCTCCCGAACTGTCGGTATTATCCGTATTATCCGAATCATCTGAACTGTCAGTGTTGTCCGTATTATCAGAATCGTTTGCACCGTCTGTGTTATCTGTATTATCCGTGTTATCCGTGTTATCCGTGTTATCCGAATCTCCCGAACTGTCGGTATTATCCGTGTTATCGGAATCATTTATACTGTCTGTGTTGTCCGAATTATCGGTATTCTCGGAATCGTTTGTACTGTCTGTGTTGTCCGTATTATCGGTATTCTCGGAATCGTTTGTACTGTCTGTGTTGTCCGTATTATCGGTATTCTCGGAATCGTTTGTAGTGTCTGTGTTGTCCGAATTATCGGTATTATCCGAATCGTTTATACCGTCTGTGTTGTCCGTATTATCCGTGTTCTCGGAATCGTTTGCAGGATCTTCCGTTTCTGTATCAGGTTCTTTTACGATTACCTCGACTTCACACACATCATAAGTTGAAATTCGCTCTGCTGTTGTAACCTCTGCTTTCTGAACAAGCTTGCCGTCTTTTGCAAGGCTTGCAGATACGCTGTATGTGAGTGTAAACGAATCGCCCGGTTCAAGATCGGGGAGCTTTGCGGAAGTGCCTGTTCTCAGTTCGATCTGATCGTTATTTCCATACTCACCGGAAAGCTCCTGTGTTACAATAACATTTGTCAGAGTAACGGGACTTACATTATTGATTGTTTCTACAAATTCAACAGTTTCATCACTGTAATACGGGCGGTCTTCTGTTGCCTTAATGTCAAGATCAACAGCTATAAACAATTCACATTCTGTAACCTCGCTGTCTCCGAGAGGATTTACCGCATAAACAGAAACCTTGTATTTTTTGCCGGCTTCAATAAGCGGTTTAGGAATACTAACAGTTTCGTTATCACCGTCACGAAGAATTGTTGTTCTGTATATAAGCTTGCCTTCTGTGTTGTCATCATTCAATTCATAAAGCTTGATCTTATAAGTATTAACTCTCAAATATTCATCAACATTGGTTTTTCCTTCTGCTGTAATACCAAAGCCCTCATCTAAAGGTTTGTTAAAATGAATTATAAAGTTTTTGTCAACTGTCATGTCTGTTACAGGATCGGGACGTGACGCAAATGCGAGCTCACCCCATTTGTACTCTGTATTACGAGCCTTTACGATCTCGCGGTTCATCATAATTGCTCTTTGCGGAGCAAGTGCATATGAACCGTTGTTTTCAGGATTAAGGCAAACTACCGGCGCACTTATTATTGACTCTCCTCTTGAATAATATGTATAGCCTTTCGTATTCCATGTACGATCAGTGCCGTCAACATTAATCAAACCAAGTCCCTGACCTTCAAAGTCGTTTATTACTTGAACCTGATTTACTACATTGTAGCTTACACCCTTTTGTATACCATTATTTAACAATGATTTTGTTGATACAGAGATCTCTCCATTTACAAAAGTATCATCAATAATTTCTGTTGCTGCTGCCTGTGGAACAAAGTCAGCCTCAGTGAATTTTCCTAACTTACCGTATTTATAGTCACTAATACCTATAAGAGACTTGACTGTTCCGACACTTTCTTCAACACCGTTATTAATTAAAAACTCATATACATTCTTTTTTTCGGCATTCTTTATGTCAAGAATAACCGTTTCTTTAGTATTAATTATTCCAACGCCAAATTTTTTTATGAGAAAGGCTGCAATTTCCTTAACGCCCTCGGCAGCCATATCGGCATTTTCGACCGTATTTATACCATTGGATAAATATTTAAAATCAATTGAATCTGCAACTCTTGTTCCGTCATCTTTAAAAGCAGCAATTACCTGATCGAGAGAGCTTCTAACCCTTATACTGTATCCTTCGGTATAATAAAATTTAATTGAACCGTAAAGGTCAATATCCGCAGTTGTATCAGTTGGATCTAAAACCTTTTTCACACAACTCGGCGTATCCTCAGATTCTGCAAACTCTTTGAGCGACTCATATATTTCCAGGCTTTTTTCTTTTGAATCCGCATTTAATTTCAGAGTAAAATAGCCCTGTAATTGATCGTTTTGGCACAGCAGATATTTTTCAGGAGCATTTTTTACAGCCTTATCTATATCACTTTGGTCAAAATTTGTCTGAGGCAATCCGGTATAAACACCGTTTATCATTTGTCCGTTATCTATAAACTCTATTCCCAGCTTTTTGATATACGGAGAATCAGAAAAAATTATTGTATTTTTAAAAGATGTTTCTGTATACCCGGGGTATAGTTTATTGTCATACATCAACAGTTCGCTGTTTGAAGCAACAAGTTTCATAAGATTATGTACATCTTCTTCACTTGCATAAGTTCCATCAGCCATTCTGAACACTCTGCCCTCGTCCGGAATTTCAGGCAAATCAGCAGCCAGACCGGATATT
Organism: Clostridia bacterium; assembly: GCA_017418905.1. Lineage (GTDB taxonomy): Bacteria > Bacillota > Clostridia > Oscillospirales > Acutalibacteraceae > RUG592. The sequence continues at coordinate 7,878 of JAFOMO010000176.1, forward strand.
GCATTTTCTTCAAAATCCACTGCGCCGTCAACATTGTAAACAACACTATCACCGATACGCGTTTGTACAAGCGAAACCGA
>JAFOMO010000177.1 GCA_017418905.1 Clostridia bacterium
TATGAGTACATACTCCGGATCATACCTCTCAATAAAGTTGATATTCTGATAAATAGCGTTAGCAGTACCCGAATACCAGTTTGCGCCGTCCTTTTGCTCATAAGGCGAGAGAATATGAACACCTGCGTTATCGTTGTCAAGATCCCACGGCTGACCGTTTCCTAAATAATCATTCAATACGAGTGGCTGATACTGCGTGAGCACACCAACTGCCTCTATACCGGAGTTTGCACAGTTGGAAAGCGGAAAATCTATAATTCTGTACTTTCCGCCGAAAGGAACTGCCGGCTTAGCAACTTTTCTTGTAAGTACGCCAAGTCTGCTGCCCTGTCCGCCCGCAAGAAGCATTGCCACGACCTCTTGCTTTGGTAGCATAGATAAATCCTCCAATCAAATATTCTTTTTTGTAGATCATTCTTAATATATCCGGAAAGTTGAAAGTGGAAAGTGAAAAATTTGCTCATTATTTGCTTTCTTTGTCTTTCTCTTTCACTTTATCCTTATCTTTCTCTTTGTCTTTCGCTTTTTCTTTGTCTTTACCGTCTTTTTCCTCCTTTTCGGACTTTGCTTTTTTCGCATGATGCTTCTTTGCCTTTTCGTCCTCATCGGAAATTTCGTCTTTCTTAAGCTTTTCCTCTTTTTCTGACTTTAGGCTTTCCGTCTTTGCAGCTTTCTTCTCCGGCTTTTTGATCTTTGCAGAAGAGTTATGCTTTTTGCCTTCCTTCTTCTCTGCTTTATCCTGTTCGTCTTTTTTATCTTCCTTCTTATCTTCCTTTGTCTTTTTAACGCATTTAAAATACATTACAGACATCGGTGGAACAGTGATAGTAACAGAGTTTTCAAGCTCGTGACACTTCTTCTTTTTAGACTTTATTTCAACACCGTTTGTAAAGCCGCTGCCGCCGTAGCTTTCGTTATCGGTAGAGAATACCTCTGCATAAACGCCTGCATACGGAACGCCCAACATATATTCTTCTCTGAGCATAGGCTGAAAATTGCACACAACTATAAGCTCATCGCCCTTTTTATCTATTCTTCTGAACAAAAGGATAGAACGCTGATAATCGCTGTGGCATATCCACTGAAAGCCCTCCCACGAGAAATCGACTTCATACAGAGGAGAATTTTCTCTGTAAAAGATGTTTATATCTCTGAAAAAGGCTTTTAGCTGTTTATGCATATCGTAGTCAAGCACTTCCCAATCGAGCTGTTTTTGGAAATTCCACTCATCGAACTGCCCTATCTCCGCACCCATAAACGTAAGCTTTTTGCCCGGGTGAGCCATCATATATGCAATAAAGGTCTTAACTCCCGCAAACTTCATATTGTAGTCGCCGGGCATTTTGTTCATAAGCGAACATTTGCCGTAAACTACCTCGTCATGACTTATCGGCAGCATAAAGTTTTCACTGAATGCATAAATAAGAGAAAACGTCAAATTATCGTGGTGATAAGGTCTGTATATCGGGTCAAGAGCCAGATAACGCATCATATCGTTCATCCAGCCCATATTCCACTTGAAGCTGAAGCCCAGACCACCCGTATCGGCAGGACGTGACACCATTGGAAATGCGGTAGATTCCTCTGCTATCATCATATTGCCGGGGAAAAGCTCATAACAAGATGTATTGAGCTTTCTCAAAAAGTCTATTGCCTCAAGGTTTTCTTTGCCGCCGAAAATATTCGGACACCATTCTCCGTCTTTTCTGTTGTAATCAAGATACAGCATAGAAGCAACAGCGTCAACACGGATACCGTCTATATGGTACTTATCCATCCAGAACATAGCACTCGACAGCAAGAAGCTGATAACCTCGTAACGGCTGTAATTAAATACGAGTGTACCCCACTCTTTATGCTCGCCCTTACGCCAGTCCTCATACTCATAACAGCAGGTGCCGTCAAAGCGTATCAGACCATGAGAATCTTTCGGAAAATGAGCAGGTACCCAGTCGAGGAGCACCCCCAGCCCTGCCATATGAGCCTTGTTGACAAGATACATAAAATCATGCGGAGTACCGTAGCGAGATGTGGGAGCATAATAACCCGTTACCTGATACCCCCACGAACCGTCAAAGGGATATTCGGTAAGCGGCATAAACTCAATATGAGTATAGCCCATATCGGCAGCATACGGAATAAGCTCGTCTGCAAGCTCTGTATAGCTTAAAAAGTCGCCGTTATCCTTTTTTCTCCATGAACCTGCATGAACCTCATAGACGTTTACAGGCTTATCGTTATATATACTTGGTTTTTGTCTTATATCGTTTTCATCTGCATTATTTCGGGCTTTTGCCATTGACAGCTTATTTTCAAGCCAGTCATCATCTTCCCATTCAAAGCCTTCAATATCATAAAATTTTGATGAGTTGCTCGGACGTGTTTCAAAGTGGAATGCGTAAGGATCGGATTTATACAATCGCTCTCCCCACTGAGTTTCTATACAATATTTATAGTTATCGTACTCATTTACCACATTTGGAACAAAGCACTCCCAAACGCCCGCCTCGCTCAGTTTACCCATCGGATTTGCCTCGGGGTTCCAATAGTTAAAATCGCCCACCACCGAAACAGCCGCAGCATTGGGTGCCCACACGCGGAAAACCACGCCAAGCTGACCATACATATATGACCTGTGCGCACCTAACAAGTCGTATGCTCTTACACTGCTGCCCGAGTGAAAATCATCCAAAAGGCTTTGTACAACGCTGTCTATCATAGTATGCACACTCCCTTTGCCGTATAGTTTTGATTATTTGCCGTAATTGACTACAAATTCCAAATATACACATATATAATACCACTAAAGAACAATTTTTTCAAGATATTTTACACAAATTCAATACAAATTTTTCAAAATAATTTTGTTATAATTAACCGTTAATGATATTGTTATATAGTTGTATTGTAAATATGCACAAATATTTTTTGATTATTTAGTCAATTAAACCAACGGCTTGCGACAAGCGAGTGAATTTTCTTTATCAGTATTATCTCGGTATTATCGAAGCTCTGCCAGATAATCTGCAAGCTGTTCGATAACTGCCCTTTCGCACAAGGGCACTTGTCTGTCGATCAAAGAAAATTTTACGCTGAAATCGTTGACATCAGAATAAACACGCACAAATCCGCCGTCAACATCTTCTCCGGAGTACCAATAATACTTATCGCCCGAATATTTTACAAGATGAATATCATAGTTCAGATTCATAATAATACCCTCAAAAAAAGCACGAGGTGTCTTAGGAACTGTTCATCAATAACTTTTAATTTCTGCTTGTCCGATTTACCCTGCACAGCGTTAAATTTTCTTGAAATACGTCAGTATTCCTGCGAAAATTTGCCTCGTGCAGAACAAATTGTCCTAAGCATAAATTTAAAAGTTATTTCTTGACGATTCCTTAATACCTCGTGCAATCAAGATTATCAGTATAAAACAACAACTTCCCCTTTGACCTCGCAGCGAGCCTGAAAAACGTCTTTCAAACCGAGTGCGCTGTCAAAAATAGCAGCATATTTTTCATTTGTGTTCAAAATGCTGTCGGCAATAATATATCTATCCTCGATACAGCTTATAATATTTCCAACAGAATCGGGATATGTAATGTTAATATCCGTTCCGACCTCGCCGTTTAAACACCACTCATCATTATTATGCGTTAAAAAATATATTTTGCCTTTATCCTTGTCGGTATAATATCGGGAATGTTCGTCATACTTTTTCACACGAGTAAGTGTACGTATTTTTCCGCCGTTCAACGGAACAGCGCAAAAATGCTCTCGTTTGTGTTTATATGAGCAGCCTTTGAAAACAATATCGCCGCTGCATATACATTCAAACCGCACAGTACCGTTAGACCCTGCCGTGGCGACACGCTTTAGCTTTATATTTTTTTCTCCGGCTTTTATTTCTTCCAGAAACTTATTTTTACGCATTAACCAAATATTATCTCTTATATCCTCGGTTTCGCTGCCAAGCTCTTTAACGAAAGCCTCTTTTTCTTTCTCACCCGAAAAAGGATCGTTCAAAAGCATATATTCCGTACCGCCGCCAAAAAACTTCACCATACTGTTTTTTACAAGCAATGCGGTATTAAAGTCCTTTATAAAGTATCTGATGTTTTTATCCAGATCATAAAGATTTGCCAGACAATCGCTGTTTGTCTGCTCCAGACACCTGTTGAATAAGCTCTTATACTCATCATCGGATTTTGTATATACTATTATATTGCTGTCATCAAGCGCAACGCACTCCGAAAAGCGTCCTACCAAAGAAATACTTTTGCGGTAGACCTCTTCGCCGGTGGCTTTGTCTACCTTAATGACCCAGACCTTGCCCGAACCGTTTTCAAATAGTATAATTATACTATTTTCGCATGAATAATAGTGCTGTATATATGCTGCGTCCTCAAAAGAAAAGCACGACAAAAGCAGCTCGGCGTTCTCCGAAAAACTGTAGCTATACAGATAAACGGAATCAACACCGTTAATTTTCAGCTCCTCCGCATAGAAAATAAAATCTTTAGTTATTTCGATTATCTCTATCTTTCTGTTATACAGTTCATCTCTTAGATCTATAACTGTCAAGCAGTGACACCTCGCTTTCATTGCGCATACATTATACCCTAAACGGCTCGAATAATTTGTCTGTTAAAGTCGGATCAATATTCAGGCCAGATCAATTTTGTTTCGGGGAATCCCACTCCGAAAAAAGAACCTATCGACAGGCAAACGGTATTTTTTCTTTCAGAGAAATTCAAAGCGATTGCAGTACCGTCATGAATAAGCTTTACAACAACATCTCTTCTCAGATCGCCGCACAAATCCCACCACAGGCACTCCGCATAATTTTTGCCTAAAGCAGACAGCTTTGCATAGCCGCTGCGTTCATCATTAATAACTCCGTCAACGGTATAGCTTGCAATAGATATTACTATCTCTCTGTTCGGCTCTATTCCCGTTAATTCTCTTGCTGTACGATAAGTATCTTCAATTGCTTTCAGCAGATAAAGGTGAAGCTTTTTGCCCTGCCGCATTTTTTCTTCTTCACTCTGCATTTCCCAATCCATATACTTTGATAGATACGGTTCAAGTGTTTTTATCTCCGTTATTTCTCCGTTGCTTTTTGTAACATAACACCTCTTGATATTTGTCTGCCCGAAATCGAGAACGATATTTACTCCGTTGTTCTCACTGACCTGTGTTGCACAGCCGAGAACGCCTGCAACCGATGCATTATCATAAAGCAAAATATTATACGGCTTAACGTCTGCAAGCGCAAAAACCTCTTCAACCTTACTTCTCAGTATTTTGCCGATCTCTCCGCTTGCCAATCCGCCCACCAGAATAATATCGTCTATCTGCGCCCAGTAATCCCAATGCTCATGCACCCAGTCCGCACGAGCACGTCTGTTTTCCTGCTCTCCCAGCTTCAGAGCCAAAAACAAAAGTCCGAGTCTTTTTCCGAATTTCTCCGCTATCTGCATAGCGCAAGATGAACTTTCGCTGTTACCGCAGGAAAGCTTTTCAGCAAGGATTATAGGCAGTCTTTTTTCTTCTTCTTTTTCAAGATTTATTTCAAGCTTATCAGCGTTTTTCTTTATTTCTTCAATAAATAACTCAGTATTAAAAAATTCTTTAACGGTAAGCCCTTCGATACTGTCATCAACTCCGTATATCGGGAGCTTTGCAAGCTTTATCCTGTTTACCGAGCAGTCCGAGCTTACATAGTCCGATCTTTGATTATCGGCTAATCTGTGTAAAAAAGGATTTTTCATCAAATATCTCCTTTCTTTATCAAAATATATCAAAATTTTTACATATAAGCATTTCGTTTTTTATCGTATAATTAAAAGTATACACAAATATATACAGATATTATAATATATACAGACATATTTATCAATAATTTTTTACGAATTATCAAAAGTTTTACAATTTGAAAACAATTTGGTAAATAAAAAAATCTCCTTCCCTGTTACGGAAAGGAGATATAATAATATCGCTTATCAAACGTATCTGTATTTTTTCTTTGCTTTTTTGGTAGATATTATCACAAAGATAATAACGAACACAGCCGATATTATCAGCGCACAGCCTAAATAAAGCATCCACGCAATAGATGTATCACCGACTTCTTCATTATTCTTGATAAAGTTAAAGGTTTTTGTACCGTCGTCCGATACTTTTCCGTTTTCAAGCGAAAGCATTATAGTATTCCAGTCATCGGCAGACAGCTCGTCGGTATCTATCTCCTTACTGTTTGCGTCTATCAGACTTTCTACCGGAGCAGTATATTCGGGTACATAATAATAGTTATCGTCATAATAAGCGTTATAAGTATATTCTATATATTGGCTTGTATAGTCAACATAGCTGTTATACTCATTATAGCTGTTTACACCGGGATCGACGGGCGGATAATCACCGCCGTAATCTGTGCCGTAATCGGGTACATAATCACTTACAACCGGGTCGGGTACTACGGGGTCCGGTTCTGCCGGATCGGGTACAACGGGATCGGGGTCTATCGGATCGGGCACTACCGGATCCGGCACTACCGGATCGGGTATTACCGGGTCGGGTTCAACAGGATCGGGGACTACGGGATCAGGCGGTGTAACGGGGTCAACCGCAATATCTTCATCACCCGATGCTCTGTAAATGCTCTCTGAGGCATAACCCGTAAAGCAGGCAACAGCACCGAGAAAGCAAAGTGCGGATAATATGCACAATATTCTCATTTTCAAAGACACAGGTGTACCCCCTCATTATTATTTTAACACAAATTATTTCTTGTCTGCAAACATTTTCGGCTGGAATTTATCTGTTATTACGCTGTTCTTTTCAACGCTCAAGCCCTTTGCATATTCAAGAAGATAATTTTCAAAATCATCCTTCTTCATTTCGTTGAGCAAAGAATAATGTGTAAAGCCGCTCTTGAGATCGTATATATATGTTTCATACTCTGCTGTATCACTTGTTTCAACTGTTTCCGATACGTCTGAAGCTTCCGGGCTGTCGTTTGTCTGTACAGCGTCATCTTCTTCGGCAGGCTCTCTGAAATCTATTATTGACTCATTTGTAGGTCTGTATACCAGGTAATACATAGTTGCAGCATCTTCGCCTGTTTTTACAAGAGTTGCTTTTCCCTCGTCAAGCTTTGCAAGAGCCTCTGATACCTCGGGAGTAAGTCTGTTATCGTCAAGCTTTACTGCACCTGATGAAGTCGGGTCTGTTGTAAGCTCATAGTCCTTTGTATACTGAAGGACCGTATCTTTGTATGATTTTCCGTTCTTGTTGATCATATCAACGTATTTCGGAAATGCTTCTTCGGCTTTTGCAAACTCTTCTTCACTCTTTGCGACCGAAGTGCCGTCATCGTCTGTTTCTGCCATGCTCAATGCAAAGTATGCATAACCGACATAGTTATCGTTGAAATACTTTATCATTTCATCATCGGTAACATACTTCTCGCCGTCTTTGCCGTAAAGGTACTCAAACACCTGACCGTGTTTTACGCTGTACTCTGCGTAGCAGTAATTAAAGCTCTCCTGTGAAATGCCGTAGCCTGTAAATCTGTCTTTGACACTGCCCCACATCTGATCTGCATAAGTCATTACAGACTGATAATCACCCTGAGCAAGCTCCAGACCATATTCTTTGAAAAGCTTTTCAACAGCGATCATTCTCATTGTCATATTATCTGCGCCGTCAAGAGCATACTTCTCGACAGTTTTCTTGTTGCCGTCGCTGTCTTCGACCTCTTCTTCAAGGATCTTCTTCACCTCATCGGCACTTTCTACCTTATCTTCTGCCTCGTAATAAGAAGTAAGAAGGTTGTAGATGTATGTTCCTGCGGTAAGAGATATGTCGCCCGATCTGTATGACCAGCTCTGATCGCCGCAGCCCGAACAAGCAGCAAGCACTACTGCTGCAAGCGCTGCCGCAGCAGCTCTTTTGATCTTTTTCATAATTTTTGCATCCTTTCAATATTTTAAAGAAATCCAACTTATATTATACATAAATAAAAAGCTTTTGTCTACAATTTTTTTCTGACAAAATGATGAAATTATTCTCTATTTGTACTAAGGAATTGTCAAGAAATAAGTTGTGCAATTCAGACGAAGAATAATTTGTTCTGTGTTAGGCACAATACCGCAGGAATACTTACGTATTTCAAGGTATTGTAACGACACACAGGGCAAATTAGGCGAGCATGAAAGTGCAAGTTATTTCTTGACGATTCCTAATTATCAGTGAATCTAAACAGCCGCCGCAACACCGAAAGACGCTTTCAGAAGTGAGAGAACAGTTTCACCCTTATTTCTTTTCATTAAGATATACGGTTTTCTGTCTGTATTCACCGCAACACGCTTTGCGTTCTTCTTTGCAAATGCTCTCAACTCCGTATTCTGTTTATCCGCAAAGAACAGTCTTAATTCGCTGTTTAGCTGACGTATCTCATATATGCCGCACTTCATTGCAAGATTTCTGATAAGAGAAATATCAATAAGTCCCATGACCTCTTTCGGCACATCTCCGAAACGGTCTATAAGCTCGTCGATAACATCTCCTGCGTCCTCCTTTGAGCGAATATCAGCAATTCTTCTGTAAACCTCAAGTCTTTGGTTCAGACTTTCTATATACTTGTCGGGAATGTGTGCCTGAATATTCAAGTCAACAAGACAGTCAACATCGGGTTTAGGCTGAGTCTCGCCCTTTGCAATACTCATTGCCTCGTTTAACATCTTGATATACATATCATAACCGACATCTTCAAGATGACCGTGCTGCTGTCCGCCCAAAATACTGCCTGCGCCTCTCAGCTCCAGATCTCGCAAAGCAATTTTAAAGCCCGAACCGAACTCTGTAAATTCTCTTATAGCGGTAAGTCTTTTTTCCGATATTTCAGTTAAAACCTTTTCGGGCTTGTATGTTAAGTATGCATACGCTCTTCTTGTAGATCGTCCGACACGTCCTCTGAGCTGGTGCAGCTGAGAAAGTCCCATATGATCGGCATTTTCAATAATCAACGTGTTTGCGTTAGGCAGATCGACTCCCGTTTCGATTATAGTAGTACAAACAAGAACATTTACCTCTTGTTCGAGCATTTGCCGCCATACCTCGGATAACTCGTTTTCGCTCATTTTTCCGTGTCCTACCGCAACATTAGCCTCGGGAATACTCTTCTGTATCTTTGCGGCTTTCTCTGTTATCTGTTCAACACGGTTGAACAAATAAAACACCTGACCGCCTCGCCTTAACTCCCGTCTTATAGCCTCGTTTATTACTGCCTCGTCATGTGCAAGAACGTATGTCTGAACAGGCTTTCTGTCCAGGGGTGCTTCTTCTATAACAGACATATCTCTTATACCGCTCATAGCCATATTCAAGGTTCTCGGAATAGGCGTTGCAGACAGCGTAAGTATATCTACATTGTGAAACATATCTTTAAAGCGTTCCTTTTGCGCAACACCGAAACGCTGTTCCTCGTCAATGATCGCAAGTCCCAGATCACGATACTGTACGTCCTTTTGAATAAGCCTGTGAGTACCTATAATAAAATCAATTTCTCCCCGTTTCAGCTTTTCGAGAATTTCAGCCTGCTGTTTCGGCGTGCGAAAACGTGACAGCAGCTCAATATTTACGGGGAAGCCCTCAAAACGTCTGAGTGCCGTTTGATAATGCTGCCATGCAAGTATTGTTGTAGGTGCCAATAATACACATTGTTTTGACTCTGTAACGCATTTGAAAGCGGCTCTCAGTGCCACCTCTGTTTTTCCGAAGCCTACATCTCCGCACAGAAGCCTATCCATAGGAACAATGCGCTCCATATCGTTTTTTATCTCGTCAATACACCTTAGCTGATCTTGTGTTTCTTCATACTCAAATTTAGCCTCAAAATCTCTCTGCCACTCGTTATCTTCCGAAAATGCATAGCCCTTTACCTGCATACGCTCCGAATACAGCTTTATAAGCTCCTGCGCCATATCCCTGACGGCTTTTCTTACACGGGTCTTGGTTCTCTGCCAGTCCCGCGAGCTTAAATTATTGAGCTTAACTGTATTGCCGTCTTTAGGACCTATATATTTCGATACAAGGTCAAGCTGAGTTACGGGAACATAGAGCAGCTCGCTTTTTGCGTACTCTATCTTTATATAGTCCTTAACAACACCGTCAAATTCAATTTTATGTATACCCTGAAACTGTCCTATACCGTAGGTGTTGTGTACGACAAAATCGCCGTTTGAAAGCTCCGAAAGCTCCGATATTCTTCTTGCGTTTGAAGGTCTTTTGAGAGATTTCTTCTTTCCTGTCGAGCGTATATGTCCCTGTGAGATAAGCGCAAATTTAATCTGCGGATATATCACACCTGCCGAAACTGCGCCCGGCAGAACAAATACTTTTCCGGGAGCAGGAAAGGTCACATTCTCGTCTGCGCCTACTTTCAAGCCTTTTTCCGCAAGCTCTTCACGCAGCGAATCAGCCGCTTTTTGTGTGCCTGCAAGTACAACAACGGTGTATTTGTCATATATCAGCGGTTCAAGGTCTTCCATAAGCAGCTTTACACTTCCGCCCCAAAGAGCCGTATGCTTTACGGTAAAATTGATAAGCTCTTTGAGCGGAGTATCATAAGAGCCGCTTGTAAAGTTATCGAGATACACCAAAGTTGACTGCGCAAGCCTTGCGCAAATATCATTATAGCCCAAAAAGAAATTATCAAAGCCCTTGCACAGAACGCCCTCTGAAACGTAGTCTTTCATATCTTCGGTAAACTGCCACGAATAGCCGTTCATACGCTCTTTTACTCTCGTATGCTCCGAAACAAAAAACAGACTGTCGCTTGAAAAGTAATCAAACAGTGACGCCCCCTTGCCGTAAAGCAGAGTAATAAACTTGTCGATACTGCCCGGAACTATTCCCTGTTCAAGCTGTTCTGCCTCTTCTTTGAGTATCTCTTTAGCCTTTGCAGCACCCTTGCTTCTCAGTGCAGACGCTTTTTTCTTTATTTTCTCTGCAAGCTCGTTTTTATCTGTAACAAGCATTTCCGTTGACGGAGTTATGTGTATCTCTTCAACATAATCTGTTCTTCTCTGCGTCATTACGTCAAAATAGTTGATAGTATCAACCTCATCGTCCCAGAACTCCACACGAAACGGGGCTTTTTCATCGGGCATAAACAGATCGAGAATACCTCCTCGCACGGCATACTGTCCTTCTCCTTCTACCTGTTCATATCTTTCGTATCCGGACGCTTGAAGAACGGCAGCTATTTCAGATATTTCAGCCTTTGCACCTACCTTTAATGTATAAGACGATCTTTTAAGTGTTTCGGGCGGCATTGTAAACTGAGCTGCTGCGTCAATAGTTGCAAACACAACATCATAATTGCCCTTTAATACGTTTGACAATACCATAAGTCTTTTATGCTCGTATTCTCTTGATTTTCCCGTCATTTCACGAAAGCTGAAATCTCTGATCGGATAAAACAGAGCGTTAAGCCCCATAGCGGAAGTATCGCTCATCAGCGCAACAGCCTCTTGTTCTTCTCCTACAAGCACAAGTGCCTTTTTTGACAAACGTCTGCACAATGCCGTTATTACGTTAGCTTTATGAATACCTGTAAGTCCCGTTGCGGCAGACGATCTATTTTCCGAAACAGCCTTTTCAAGACTTTTATATTCGGGCAGACGATAAATAATATCGCTCAAATTATCCATAGATTCCTCCTAATTATACAAACTCATTGCCTTGTCGATATTTCCTTCAAGTATAAGCTCAACTGCGCCGACAGCTTTTTTTGCACTCTCGTCAATGGTTTTCTTCTCATTCTCGGTAAACCTTGAAAGAACCCAGTCTGCAAGATCCCACCCCTCGGGCTTTTGACCTATACCGATCTTCACTCTCGGGAATGTGTCTTTACCGCTCAGATAAATAATGCTCCTCATACCCTTCTGACCGCCGTCGCTGCCCTTTCGCCTTACGCGAACATTACCGACATTAAGCGAAATATCATCAAATATTATAACAACATTCTCAGGCGGAACTTTGTAGAAATTCATCGCCTCGACAACGGCTTCTCCGCTGTTATTCATATATGTCTGCGGCTTCATTAAAAGAACCTTTTTTCCGCTTATCTCCGTGCTTGCGCAATAAGACTTGTATTTTAGTCTGTTTACGGAAACTCCATATTTCTCCGCTAAAGCGTCTAATGCAATAAAGCCTGCGTTATGTCTTGTATTTTCGTATTTTCTGTCGGGATTTCCCAAACCGACAATAATGTGAGTGACCGAACCCGAAAGGGGCGCACTTCTCTTTCCAAAAATCAAATTTCTCTTCCTTTCCTTAAACTTACTTTTCTTAAACTTAACGCAACTAAGGGCGGACAAAAGCCCACCCTATTGCTATTATAATATTTTTTGTTAAATGTGAAGTTCTGAAAGTGGAAAGTTGAAATTAACTCAGCTATCAACTCTTAACTCTCAAAACTACATTAATTGTAGAGCGGTGATACCGGCTTGTCTGCATAAATTCTCTCGATAGCGTCTGCAAAGAGAGGAGCTACGGGAAGAATTGTAAACTTGTCGATCATCTTCTCCTCTGATACAGGGATAGTATCGAGAAGAACTACTTCTTTGATAACGCTGTTTGTGATGTTTGTTATAGCCTTGCCTGAAAGTACGCCGTGAGTTGCGCAAGCGAATACTTCTGTTGCGCCGCCTCTTTCAACAATAGCGTTTGCAGCGTTGCAGAGTGTGCCTGCCGTGTCTATCATATCGTCAACCAGAATAACCTTTTTGCCCTTAACATCACCTATAATGTTCATAACCTCGCTTACGTTTGCACGAGGTCTTCTCTTGTCGATAATAGCAAGACCTGTGCCGATCTTTGAAGCAAAGTTTCTTGAACGTGTCACCGAGCCGAGATCTGGAGATACTACCATAAAATCTTCTGCTCTGTCACCGATCTTTGATCTCATATAATCTGCAAGCAGACCTGCGCCGTGAAGATGATCTACGGGAATATTGAAGAAGCCCTGTATCTGATTTGCGTGAAGATCCATTGTAAGGATTCTGTCTGCACCAGCGCATGTGAGAAGATCTGCGCAAAGCTTTGCAGAGATCGGATCTCTTGCCTTTGCTTTTCTGTCTTGTCTTGCATAGCCGAAATACGGCATAACAACAGTAATGCTTGCCGCAGACGCACGCTTCATAGCATCGATCATTATAAGTATCTCCATGAGATTATCGTTAACGGGCGCACATGTTGACTGCACAATAAAGCAATCCGAACCGCGCACAGACTCATGAAGAGATACAGAGATCTCACCGTCACTGAAGGTTGTTGTTTCCGATTTGCCGAGAGGTACGTTAAGGCAGCCTGCAATAGCACAAGCTACATCTTTGCTGGCGTTGCCTGCAAAAATCTTAATATCCTTACCATGAAAATTCATACTATAAGCCCCTTTATATAAAATTTTTTGATTCCTGTCTTTTTGCCGCTATGGTATTAAGCTCTTTGAGCTGTTCGGGATCGTTTGCCCCTAAAACCGTATCAGAGCTTTCTGCGGTATATGCCTGAACTGTTCTGCCAGAGTTTATGATAAGCTCGAGAGTATCTGTAAGATAGTATTCTCCGCTTGCGTTTTGATTTGTAAGTTTATCGAGAACTTCAAGAAGTACCGCTGTATCAAACCAATAACATCCCGAGTTCACCTCGTTTATCTGCCTTTGCTCGTTGTTTGCGTCCTTTTGCTCAACTATCATAGAAACATTGCCTTCGCTGTTTCTGATAATTCTGCCGTATCCGAAAGGATCATCGACCTTTGCAGATATAACAAGCGCACCCGACTTATTAAGCTTATGAAGCTCATACGCACGAGAAATTGTTTCGCTGTCCAGAAAAGGTGCGTCACCGTTCAATACTACAACATCACCCGGATTTTGATACAGAAAATCCCTGCACATCATAACGGCGTGACCTGTACCGCGTCTTTCAGCCTGATATGCAGTTGATACTTCTATATTTGTTTCTTTTTTATACTCTTGAAGATAATCTTCAATATACTCTTTTGCAAAGCCTGTAACAACACAAACATTGTCTATTCCCGCACCGCTTACACTGTCGAGAACCCATCTGAGCATTGGTTTGTCAAGCACCATCGACAAAGCCTTTGGCTTTTCCGATTTCATTCTCTTTCCTTCTCCGCCTGCAAGAATAATAGCCGACTTTCCCATAGTACACCTCTTTTCGCTTATTCCCTATTATATTATCTCATATATTCAGATTTTTGCAAGATGTTTTTTGATAATTAATCAAATAATATGCAAAATTCAATGAAACAAACACTTTCTTGTCATAAAAAATTGTTTTTTTGTTGCGTTTTTGCTATACTCTGTTTGATTTGCAATAACTCATTTACTTTGATCGCGTGCTGTAAAGATACGGTTTTATTGTCTTTCGGCGCGTGCGCAGCCCAAATCAATTCGCAATGCGCAATTATTGATCACAAAAAACTATGAATAGCATTGACTATAAGTATAACAATGTAATAATTATATTTGCGTGCAATACAGTTTTGGTTTAATTATGTACAGCCGCAAATTTCCACTTTCAAATTTCCACTTTCAACTTTCCACTTTCCACTTTCAACTTTCAACTTTCCACATTCGACTGTCACAACTGTAAATATTCAAAAAAAATTTAGAAATATATTCCTTTGTTTTTTTACAAAACACTGGATTTTTTATCTATATTCTGTTATAATTACAATATAGGCAGGAATATTGTTTGTTCTTTCGTATTTTTATACCTGAAAAGCAAACATATGCCTTAACGAAACAAATATTACTTAGGAGGTAATTACAATGGCAAACAAATGGGTGTACCTTTTCAGTGAAGGTAATGCTAACATGCGTGAGCTTCTCGGCGGTAAGGGTGCTAACCTCGCAGAGATGACAAACATCGGTCTTCCTGTTCCCCAGGGCTTCACGATCACAACAGAGGCTTGTACTCAGTATTACGAGGACGGCAGAGAGATCAATGACGAGATTCAGGGTCAGATCAACGAATATATCGTAAAAATGGAAGGTATTACAGGCAAGAAGTTCGGCGATAAGGAAAATCCGCTTCTCGTTTCTGTACGTTCAGGCGCAAGAGCTTCAATGCCCGGTATGATGGATACAATTCTTAACCTCGGTCTTAACGAAGAGGTTGTTAATACAATTGCTGAGATGTCCGGCAACCCCCGTTGGGCTTGGGACTGCTACAGAAGATTTATCCAGATGTATTCCGACGTTGTAATGGAAGTTGGTAAGAAATACTTTGAAGAGCTTATCGACAAGATGAAGGCTGACAGAGGCGTTACTCAGGACGTAGAGCTTACAGCTGACTATCTCAAAGAGCTTGCTAATCAGTTCAAGGCAGAATATAAAGACAAGATCGGCGCAGACTTCCCGGACGATCCTAAGGA
>JAFOMO010000178.1 GCA_017418905.1 Clostridia bacterium
ACAAGATCGTCTGCCGGTGAATACTGGTACTATAATGATAAGTGGTATAGTAAAGATCCGATACATAAAGATGTTGTTGACTATGACCGCACAGACCTCAGAGAGGACTCAATTTATTTTGTGGTTACTACTCGATTCTATGACGGCGATTCTTCTAACAATGTACACTGCTGGGCGGACGCCGAGTATAACAATCCGGACTCAGACCCTGCATGGCGAGGCGATTTTCAGGGCTTGATAGATAAGCTGGACTATATCAAGGCTTTGGGCTTTAGTGCTATATGGGTAACTCCTGTTGTTGAAAATGCCAGCGGCTACGATTATCACGGCTATCATGCATTTGATTTTTCAAAGGTCGATCCGAGATATGAAAGCCCCGGAGCTACTTTCCAGGATCTTATAGATGCTTGTCACGAAAAAGATATGAAGATCATTCAGGACGTTGTATGGAACCATACCGGCAACTTCGGCGAGGCTACGTTCTGTCCGCTGTTTACTAAGGAATACGACAATATAAGCGACCTTGCTGATATTGAGAAGTGTATGAAGCCTACTGATCTTTTGCTTGATACATACGGCTTGTCATCAGCTGAGGAGTACTGGGCGCAGAAGGGTCAGACACAGTACGATCAGCGTCTGAACGTTATGAAGGATACAGGCGTAAAAACAAACAACGCGACAGACAGTCCGCTTTCTGATATTGGCGATACGGGCAAGGTTTCCACAAGTGATAAATTTAATGTTAACAACTATTACCATAACGGTCACTGGCAGAGTCTTAACTGGGACGACTGGACCTGTAAATATGCTCAGATTGCAGGCGACTGCGTTGACCTTAACACAGAAAACCCCGATGTTGCAAAGGCTCTTGTAGATATTTATACAGATTATATCAATATGGGCGTTGACGCTTTCCGTGTTGATACGGTAAGACATATGTCAAGACTTTCACTTAACGAGATGTTCCTGCCTCAGCTTATGGACGTTGCCGATAATTTCTATATGTTCGGCGAGGTTTGTACAAGATATGGTTCTATCTGGTACAGAGAACATGTTTCAGAGTCTGTTCAGTTCTATACTTGGAAAGAAACAGATCCGTCTTTTGACGCAGCTTGGAAATGGACAAGTGACGCTGCAAGCGTTAATAAGAATATGGATCTTACTCTTCAGCATTGGGCAGACAACGACGGTAATATGTCGGAACAGCCTAAGTCAGACAATGCATTCTTAAAAGGTAATGATTATCATACACCCGATTACAGCCAGTTCTCCGGTATGGGTGCTATCGACTTTACAGTTCACTACAATTTCAGCGATCCTAACAGCGCATACAACCTTGCACTTCAGGAGGATTCTTATTTCAACGATTCCACATGGAATGTTGTATATGTTGATTCCCACGACTATGGCCCTCAGCCTAATGATAAGGTCAGATTTAACGGCGGTACAGCAGCCTGGGCAGAAAATTTAAGCCTTATGTTTACCTTCAGAGGTATTCCGTGTATTTATTACGGCTCTGAGGTAGAGTTTAAGAAGGGCGTTGTTATTGACGGCGGCGAAGGTCATCTTCCGCTTGAAAGCACAGGACGTGCATACTTCGGTGATTATCTCGAAGGCGATGTAACTGCAACCGGATTTGCAAACTACAAGGCAAGCGGCACAGTAGCAGAAACACTTGAAAGTCCTCTTGCAAAGCATTTGCAGAAGCTCAACCTTATCAGACGTGAAGTTCCGGCTTTGCAGAAGGGACAGTATTCTACTTCAGGCTGTAAGGGTACAAAATTTGCGTTCAAGCGCCGTTATACAGAAGGCAGTGTTGACAGCTATGTACTTGTTACAGTATCGGGCGGCGCAACATTTACAAATATCGAAAACGGTACTTACTATGAAGCAGTTACCGGCGAGAAGGTTGTTGTAACGAACAACACACTTACTTCCGACAGTATCGGTCAGGGTAACGCTCGTATTTATGTTCTCGATACTGCAAGTAATACGGTAAAAGGCAAGATCGGAACAGACAGCACATATCTGAAATAATCATAATTTATTATATAAAAGCTATTCACCCCAAAGCGATCGTTTTAAAGGCGGCTGCTTTGGGGTTTCCTTTTAAAAAATATATTAAAACTTCACAAAAATGTTACAAGTAAATTTCCTCAATAGTATGAATATCCGAAAATTTGTATTTAATATATAAAAATTTGACTTTTAATTAGTAAAGGTGTATAATAACAACAGGCTAAATTTAGAATTATGCCAAAAGTAATTTGTTAATTTATTTTGCATAAGTTTTAAATGTAAAGAAAATGAAAGAAGGTAATTTGTTATGGCAACTAAGAAGAAAACAACTGCTGCTAAAACAGCAGCAAAAGCAGAAACAAAGGCTGCTGAAGCAAAGAAAGAGGCAGCTGTAAAGGAAGAGACTAAGGCTGCTAAAGCTGTAAAGGCTGTTGAAGAGAAAAAAGCAGAAGTTAAGGTTGAAGCTCCCGTTGTAGAAGAGAAAAAAGCAGAAGTTAAGGTTGAAGCTCCCGTAGTTGAGGAGAAGAAGGCTGAAGTAAAGGCTGAAGCTCCCGTTGTTGAGGAGAAGAAAGAAACAAAGACTGCTAAGAAGCCCGCTGCAAAGAAGGCTGCAAAGGCTCCGGAAGCTGTTACTGATGTTGTAGTAGAGTTCAACGGTGTTCAGAATGCTTGCAAAGAAGTAGTTGAGAACGTTAAGAAGACATACGCTGCACAGGGCAACACAGACGAGATCAAAACTCTTAAAGTATATATCAAGCCCCAGGAGAATGCTGCTTACTATGTTGTAAACGACACGATCGAAGGCAAAATGGACGTATACTTCTAAGTTACAAAAGCAAAAATTATGCCGGACAGTTTTTGAACTGACCGGCAATTTTTGGTTAAAGTGGTTTTGTTTAAAGTGGAATTATTGCTTGTAAAACTTTATGAATAATATTTACCTTTTAGTATAACAGAGTAAGAATTGTATTAGCAAGATATGAAGTATAGGTTATATTATATATAATCGCAAATTCAGACTGTGCAAAAAGTAGTGTTCTTCTATGTCAAGCCTTACTGCGCCGCCTTGGAGCGGCGGGGCAACTTTGGCTCAAAATCATACTTAGGGGCATTTTCTGCCAAAATGCCCCTCTTCCAAAAACAGTCCGCAGG
>JAFOMO010000179.1 GCA_017418905.1 Clostridia bacterium
CCTGCGGACTGTTTTTGGAAGAGGGGCATTTTGGCAGAAAATGCCCCTAAGTATGATTTTGAGCCAAAGTTGCCCCGCCGCTCCAAGGCGGCGCAGTAAGGCTTGACATAGAAGAACACTACTTTTTGCACAGTCTGAATTCCTTATTTCTTGACAATTCCTAAGCATAAATTTAAAAGTTATTTCTTCGCAGTTCCTAAGAAAGATTCCATTATATGAAAAATATTAAAATAAGCTCAAAGGCTTTATTGAACTTTATCACCGTGTTTCTTTGTACGGGACTTATTCTTTACTTTATCTTCTCAGAAAACGGATTGAGAGATTTTTTGACAAATTCACGAAACGCAAATTATAAATATTTATTGCTTGCATTAGCTGCTCATATATGCAACTGCTTAGTCGACTGTATTATAACCTGGCAGATGGTAAGAGAAAAATATCCGCATTATAAGCTTCTTCACGGCTTAAAGTCAACCGTTACGGCTCATTTTTTTGCCGCAGTTACTCCGGGGGGCAGCGGCGGTCAGCCAATGCAGATATACACCATGGTAAAATACGGCATAGACGCAGGCTTTGCTTCATCTGTGCTTTTGATGAAATTTATTATCTATCAGATCGTTACAACTATATACACTATTATACTATTTATAATGAAAAGCAAATTTATAGTTTCACAAATAAATAACCGCATTATGCCGGCGTTTGCTGTTCTGGGATTTGCTTTTCAGCTTACTTTAACTTTTTTCCTGCTTTTGGCAGGCATCAAGCCCGAACCGCTAAAAAAGTTTTTCGCTTTGTTTCTCCCTATCCTTAAAAAGATCAAGGGTGAAAACGATGCCGAGCAATTTATGAAGTCTGTTAATACGAATATAGACACATTTGCCAAAAGCAACAAAGAGGCTGTCAAAAAACCCTTTCGCATAATTCTGTGTACCTTGCAGATCGTTTTGCAGATCTCTTTTATATATTCAGTTCCTTACTTTATTTATAAAGCACTTGTTCCGTTAGGACAAGAAAGCTTTGTTACAATGTTCTGTTCTGTTGCTTTTGTAAACGCAGTTTCTCAGGTATTACCCATTCCCGGTTCATCGGGTGTGGCAGAAGCGGCTTTCGGAATATTCTTCGGCACGTTCTTTACAAAAGAATCGCTTAAATCTGCCGTTCTCATTTGGAGAACGATAACGTATTACTTTAGCATTATTATCGAAGGTCCTTTGTCCGTTTCAAGCGGCAGCAAACGCAAAAGAAAGGAGTCTGATCTGTCTGATGAACAAAAGAATTGACGTTAGTATAATTATTCCCGTATACAACGGCGAAAAATACATCTCGGAATGTCTTGAATCTATCAGAGTTCAGACTCTTGAATCCTTTGAGGTGCTTATCATAGATGACGGCAGCGAGGACAACAGCGGCAAAATAGCAAAGGAATTTGCAAAAAAGGACGAACGCTTTAAATATACAAGGCTTGACAGGGGCGGCGTTGCAAACGCAAGAAACAAAGGGCTTCAGCTTGCCAAAGGCGAGTATATCGGATTTGTTGACTGTGATGACACAGTAGAGCCTGAGTATATCGAAACGCTGTACAAAACAGCAAAGGACAACGATTGCGATATATCTTCATGCAACTATTGCATTGTACGCACAAAGCCTTTCTATTTAAAGTGGAAAGTAGGCACACGAAAGCTGAAAACGGGAGTATATACAAGAGAGTTTTATCTGAAACACGTTATAGAAGACTGGGATGTTCGTTGTTACCTGTGGAACAAGCTGTGGCACAGAAAGCTTTTTTTTGAAAATAACATTACATTTCCAAAAATATATTTTGAAGATATTGCCACAGTACCCCGACTTGCTTTTCATGCAAATAAGGTTGCAATTGCCGATGTTGCGCTGTATAATTACTTTATCAGAGCAAACAGCATTATGACGTCTGTCAAGGTAGAAAAAATAAATGATTATATTATGTCGTTTGCTATTATGAAAAGCTACATACAATTAAACGGCGAGCTTGATACTTACAAAAAATCACTTGATAAGCTTGCAAAGATAATTAAGGTCGCAAATCACTTCAACGTATTTGAGCTTCATTGGCACAGCCGTAATTTTCACGGTCATAAAAGAAACCGCAGTATTGCCGATAAAAATATAACGGCTTTTGCGTCTGATGATTTTAGACCCACAACAGCGCTGCCTGTTATGAGCGAATATATAATCAACCCGTGGGACTGCTGATACAGAGCAATATAAAGGAGAAAAAAACGAACGTTTTTTTGAAAAGAGTAAAATGCAGAATTTCATACCGCAGTCGCAGTCGGGAAATTATAACTGATCCGTCACAGAAAACAGTCACAAGCACAGGGTTATAATTCGGACATTATTCGTCCGATTTATATATATCTTTTTTAAGAGAGGTTTTTAATTTATGAGAGGTAAAAACATTTTAATGAGATTGGTCATTACCGGTACAATGATCGGACTTGTATTCGGCGGAATGCTCTGTTACAACGGCTCTAAAGGCTTTTTCGGTAAAATAACCAACGGCATGAAGAGCTATAACACCATTGCCGAATCGGAGCTTAAAAACAATCAGCCGCTTAACGGTAAGATCATGTACATATACGACTGTATAAGATATGAATATACAGAGGACGATGACGGCAATCAGACGGTAACATCGTATTTTTACACTGTTCCGTTTGAAGAAAACAAGGTCATGATCGTAGAAACAAAAGCAAACTCATCTGCCGAAAAAGAGATGGATAAGCTTTACAATGCGCCCGATTATGACGAATATGCTTATATGCTCGACAAGGGCGTTGAAGTTGAAGGTCTGCTTGTAAAAAATGATCCTGATGTTGTAAGCTCATTTAACAAATGGAAAAGCGATGAAGAAAATATTGAGTTCTTCATAAACAATTACAATATTGATATTTCAAATTTTGAACCTGTCGGATATACTTTCGATCTTACTTCAAATATCAAGGGATATACAGTAAAATTCTTTGGCGGTGTGGCATTGCTTGTAATAACAATAGGCGCTTGGGCAGCTTTCTTCATCTTCCTGAAAGGCGGAAACAAAAAGCTCGCCCCTGCAAACGCCTACAATCAGCAGAATTTCGGTACAGCAGGTTTAGGCGCTCAGCCCAATTATCCGCAGAACGCAAACAGCGTATCTTCTTTTATTCCTCAGCAGGCATCTGCTTTTCCCCAACAGGGTCAGGTTCAGACTAATGCTGTTATGCAGGGTATGAACGGCGGACAGTTTGATAAGGCTTCTGCCCCGATGAACACAGCAAACTCATACATACCTCAGCAATCTAACGTAAGCAGTTATATTCCCACTCAGACTAATACAAACACCGGCGCATCTTCGCAAAGCTTTAATGCAGGCTATATCCCCACACAGACAAATTCGTTTAACAGTACGAACAACAGCTTTAATTCTCAGCCGACAAGCTCCTTCGGCAGTACGAACAACAGCTTTAATACTCAGCCCACAAGCTCCTTCGGCAGTACGAACAACAGCTTTAACGCTCAACAGCCTAATACGGTAAACAGAAATGTAAATCTTAACAACAAGACCGTTATTGCTTCGCCTCAGCAGACATCTGCTCCGGTTGCCGGTCAATCTATACCGCAGCAGACAAGCTCTTTAAGAAACGACAACGGCAAAGTCTTTATCAGCAAAGACTTTATCGCTAAGAAAAGTGATACCGGTGTTAACGGCACAAACGGAAGAATAGATATTACAAAGCACTGATTATATTTTGAGTTTATACCGTGTATTCGATCATACGCCCGCATTTTGGAACACGGTATAAACAATATTAGGAGGTAATTAATATGCAAAAATCGGGAGTAATCGTAAAGATATGTATTACGGCAGTTTTTCTGCTTATTGCAATTGTGATCAGTTTTCCCACATTTGGCTCTGTTTTCGGTATGATCGGCGGTGCGCTTGATTTCAGCGCCGCAGAAGATATTGACCTTAAAGAGAACAAGACCGTTGACGGTACTATCACATACATTATAGACTACTCATCAGCAGATAACTCAGGCGGTTTCAGCACAAGCTCATATTATTATCTGGTAAATCTCGGCGGTAAGAAGTTTAATAAAGAAGAAACTAAGCACTACACTACATTCATCAAAGCAAAGGGTTCTTCAGACGCATACAACGAGCTTAACGCCTTATTGAAGTCAGAGGGTGAGTTCAAGTTTTCGGGCATTGTGAAAAAAGCAGATAAAAACGTTGAAAAGATGTTTGACGATATTATTGAAGCCAAAGGTCTTAGTGATAAAAATGTAATTATGTGCGATTGCTATATAGACATTACAACTGCGCCAAAAGCTATTCTCTCAAGATTTCTTATTTCCCTTATCTTTTATGCAGGCTTTATCTTTACACTTATTCTCACAATAAACACATTCAAAAGAAACCGTGAAGTTGACTATATGTATCACGAAAGAGCAATGACAAAGGCTGTTGCAGACGTTCGTTCCGGTGCAAATCAGCCCGACGGTTCAGACGAAATGTTTGGTGACAGAGGTACAGAGTTTGTTCAGGGCGGTAAGACCACGCCTCTCACCCCTGCTGCATCATACCCTGCAAGTCAACCCCGACAGGACGATCAGGATTATTATCAGGAACGACAGAACCGGTACGAGGACGATCAGGGCTATTATCAGGGGCAGTCAAATCAGTATCAGGGACAACAGAACCAATACCCTGAAGAACAGAATTTCTATCAGGGTCAGCAGTTCGGCGGACAAAATAACTATGATGATGACGGTTTCTTTGGTGGATAAGCAAATATTCTTTTTAAATAATTTTTAACCTTTATTAAAAACAGTTGACATTTTGCTTAAAAACAGCTATGATATTATTATAGTTTATTATATAGAGCAAATTCCTTGGAGGTGTATTATAAATGGAAAAAAAGACTTTTGGAATTGTTATCGCAATTGTAGCCTTTGCAGCCGCTGTGTCTGCCGCTGTTACAGCTTTCTTCCTCATTAACGAAAAGAAAAAGCGTGACGAAGAAGAGCTTGAACGTTATCTCGACTGCTCTATCCAGTAAGCGTTACACACTAAAAAAGTACAGCGTAAAACAGCTTATCTGCCTTGTAAAAGGATAAGCTGTTTTGTTTTTTACGATCTATCGAGAAATTTGACGAAATATTTTTGAATATAATATTCAATAGAGAAACAGGAGGTTTTTTTGTGAATAATATAATTGAAAAAATATACCGGTTCGATCACTTTGTTCTTTATTTTATTCAGGAACATATTCGCTGCGAGGTACTCACACCTATTATGAACATCTCTTCTACGCTTGTAAACATTGGGTTTATCTGGGTAATATCGTGCCTGATAATGCTGTGCTTTAAGAAAACAAGAATGATAGGTATAATCACTCTTTCTTCTCTTGCTTTATGCCTGCTTGTAAACAATGTCTGCATAAAGCATATTGTAGCTCGTGCAAGACCGTTTGATACTTATTCCGATCTGTACCCGCTGATAAAAAAACCGACAGACTACTCTTTTGCCTCCGGGCATACAACAGCGTCTTTTGCGGCAGCAGGTATTCTTGCAAGGTTTATACCTCGCAGTCTTGCAATTGTATCTGTCGTGTTCGCAGTAACGGTAGCATTTTCAAGGCTTTATCTCGGCGTACACTACCCTACCGATGTGATATGCGGTATTATGTTAGGTCTATCGGGCAGTATTCTTACTTACTACATCTATTCAAAGAAATTCGATCTCGATAATTACAAGATCAGAAAAATATCCGTAAAACAGTAAAAATAAAGAGGTGTGTTCGTAATATTGCGAATACACCTTTTTGTTTTTTATTCATATTATTACAGTTTTTGCAATTTTCAATGCAGACTGTGAAAAAACCAACAATTTAGTTTTCGGTCAAGCCTTTTTCAAAAGGCTTGCGGGGTTCTAAGGGGCAGCGGTCTCGCCTGCCGGCTCGGTCGGTGCTTCTGCTGCGCAGAGGTCTCCCCCGGAGACCCGCACCCCTTAGCCGCC
>JAFOMO010000180.1 GCA_017418905.1 Clostridia bacterium
ACATACTGCCAGCCTATATAAAGGTTGGTATCGTCCCAAGCGCCGTAAAGAGCATAGTCGTCATATACGGGATATTCGTGAGGGCCTCTGAATACGTTTGCGTCATCGTTTGCAACACCCTGAGCGATAAGCTCTGCGCTCGTCCAGTCTGCTGCGCTGCTGATAGTTTTGTTTGTACCAACGCCGGTAGGGTTGGTTGCATAATATGAGGGTAACCCCTCAGCGGAACTTACATTGTCTTTCTCAAAACCCGTGTTCTCGGTTTCAGCCGCCGATGCGGCGATCGCTGTGGTAGACGACATAATGAGTGCAAGAAAAGCACTCATAAGTCTGAGAGATCTCTTGGCCATAACAATTACCTCCATTATTTTTTTAATTTTTTACGGGTAAAGCATTCCCCACTTTTACACATATATAGTATAACGCTTTTGTAAACGATTAACAAGTGTTTTTATGAGTTAAAATAATCTTTGTAGGACTTGTTAAAACGCAGAGTTGATTTTTGTACAGATTTTTGTGTGCATTCAGAAAAAAAATACCTACCTTTAACAAAACCGTCACATACAAAAAAACGAGCCGGAACGCACCCTTTAAGAAGTACATTCCGGCATTGATTTTTCTCAATTTTCAGTGGTAAAGATCAGTTCTTTTTCTTTCTGATCTTCTCTCTCTCCTCTGTAAAATACAGTGCTGCATCAAGCGTATTTTTAAGCAGCATAGTTATTGTCATAGGACCTACGCCGCCCGGAACAGGAGTAATAAAGCCTGCTTTCGGCTCAACCTGTTCAAAGTTTACGTCGCCGCAAAGCTTACCCTCTTCATTGCGGTTTATACCTACATCAATTACAACTGCGCCCTCCTTGACCATATCGCCTGTGATAAAACCGGGCTTACCGACTGCGGCAATGAGTATATCTGCTTTTGAAGTGATCTCCTTCAGATTTGCTGTTTTGCTGTGGCAAATAGTCACGGTAGCATTTTCATGCAGCATCATCATAGCAACGGGCTTTCCTACTATGTTGCTTCTGCCGACAACAACGCAGTGTTTGCCTTCGATGTTGATACCTGTTGACTTAACAAGCTCCATAATGCCTGCCGGAGTGCAGGGTGCAAATTTCGGTGAACCTATGAGCACCTTTCCTGCATTGGAGGGTGTAAAGCCGTCAACGTCCTTTTTGGGAGAAATCTTTCCGATAACGGCCTTCTCGTTGATATGCTTTGGAAGCGGCAGCTGTACTAAAATGCCGTCAATGTCTATTCTGTCGTTAAGCTCTGCTATCACCTTGAGCAGATCTCTCTGAGAGGTATTAGCCGGCAGTGAAACTACCTCAGAATAGAAGCCCACCTCTTCGCAAGCCTTAGCCTTATTTCTTACATATGTCTGAGATGCGGGATCGTCGCCTACAATAACCACGGCAAGACCCGGGGTAGTACCTGTTTTATCGGCAAGCTCTTTTGTTTCTTTAGCTATCTCTTCTCTTTTTATTCCGGCGAGTTCTTTGCCGTCGATCAATATTGCCATTGTGATCTCTCCCTTTTAATAACTTTATATTTTATGACAGCTTATACTGCCATTTCATACTTTCTCTATTTTACAACGAATCGGAATATTTTTCAATACGTTTTGGAAATTTTAATTTAAGATTTAAGTTTTGAGAGTTGAAAACAATGTGCATTGTGCAACGTGCAATGATTATTTGCTTTACTTTATCGAACACATTAACCTTTCAATGGGAGTTTTGATAGTTGAGTCCCGGCATCTGAGGGGGTTCATTTCCGCCCTGGCCGGGAATCTCTCCACCGCCCCAGCCGGGGCCGCCGCCCATGCCCGTTGAACCGTATACAACATAAACGCCGCTCCCAAACCCGGGCTTGCTCTCATTCATGCCGTCAACGCCTGTTCCCAAAAGTGTCGCGTAGATTCCAAG
>JAFOMO010000181.1 GCA_017418905.1 Clostridia bacterium
CCTGCGGACTGTTTTTGGAAGAGGGGCATTTTGGCAGAAAATGCCCCTAAGTATGATTTTGAGCCAAAGTTGCCCCGCCGCTCCAAGGCGGCGCAGTAAGGCTTGACATAGAAGAACACTACTTTTTGCACAGTCTGAATGCGCAATTGTGCGGTCATACACAATTAAACCAATTCTTTATTGCTCGCACCGGACAGTGTCCGCTGACAATAATGCGGTCGTACACAATATATAAAGAAACTTTACAGCCCACGAACAAGGTTATTGTTTGTGGGCTTAAATTATTACTCTTAGTCCTAAAATTTCAACTCTCAACTCTCAAATCTCAACTCTCAAAACTCCACACTCATAAAAAGCCGGATTCCTGAATATAATGTGGTATAACATAAGGCAGGAGGAACAGCTATGAATAACGGAAATAATGATCTCGATAAATTGGCAAGGCAGGCAGGAAAACAGCTCAATATGCGTCCGGAACAGCTTAAAAGATCGGCTCAGAGCGGTGATGTGAAGTCTATACTCAATAATCTTACAGATTCGCAGGCACAGCAGGTGCAGAATATTTTAAACGACAAAAACGCATTAAAACAACTGCTTTCTTCTCCGCAGGCGGCAGCACTTTTGAAAGGCTTGCAGAAAAATGAGTGATATTTCTTCGCAGATAAACAGTATCCTGAGTGATCCCGATATGATGAGGCAGATAAGCGAGATCGGCTCAATGCTTGCAGGACAGAATAATTCTCCGCCGCCTCAGGAGTCGCCGCCGCTTTTACCAAAACCGCAGCCGCCGCCCGATATGCTCGGTGCGGACGGTCTGCAAACGGTAATGAAGATCATGCCCATTCTCAACAGATTAAAGCAGGATGACGATACAACAAAGCTTTTAAGGGCAATTAAACCTTTTTTAAGTGAAGAAAGACAGAAAAAGCTTGAAGAGGCGATAAAGATTATACGTATAATAAATATACTTCCGCTTCTGAAGAACTCGGGCTTGACGGGATTGTTTTAGGAGGGTACGGTTATGAATGATGTCGAACGTATGCAGGCAGACGCAGTAATGCGTGCAAAAGAGATGTATAACAGACGTACACCTACGTATAATACGGGGTATAACGGTAATATCAAGTATCAGCCTAAACAAACGAATACAGTATATACACAAAACACTCAAAATACGCAAAACACTTCAAATACTCAGAATATACCGGATAATAAAAGCGATACCTCAATAAATGACGAACAACAAACAAAAAGCGACAACGAAACCGGCGCAGGCACCGAGCAGGGGTATAATTTTCTTGATACTCTTTTAGCCGATAAAGAGCGAACATTGATTATTCTGCTCATTGCCCTGCTTGGAGAAGAAAAAGCAAACGCTCCGCTTTTGCTGGCACTTATGTACACTATAATTTAATGTGCAATTAGCAATGTGCAATGTGCAATTACGCGGTCAAACATAATTAAACAGTGTGTTCATTGCACGCGAACAAAGTATTAATAATACCA
>JAFOMO010000015.1 GCA_017418905.1 Clostridia bacterium
CACATAGCCCACCACGCTGACCCAGCCGCCGAGCCTGGCGGAGAGATCGACGAGCGCGCCGCGCTCCGTGACGCTCGGGGCGCCGACGCCGAGCAGCGTCGTGATCGTGACGAGGAGAAGCTTCATAGTTGTTATATCTGTCGCCTACTGTTAAAGTGTTAATACCTATAACCTTTTGTTCCATTGCTTCTGCGATCATTTCTGCTTTTTTCTTTGAGTCGAGCACAGCTTCTTTAATAAGCTGATCGTGCAATTCAATAATATTTGAGTAAACAAAAGAAACATCAAGCTCAACAGTAAAATCTTTTTCTTTTATGATCTCTGTTATACAATTGAGTGTGTTCATATCAAAAGGCAGTCTCAGTTCAATTTCTCGATCAGCTGTGATCTCTGAATTATCAGCATATACATCATGTGATATTTCTGTTCTGGAAAAATGGATCGTGTTAATGTTAATACCCTTTTGTTCAAGTATTTCAAGAAACAAATCACACTGAGACATAGACTTTTCCAATAACTTAGAAGTACTGTCACCAATAGATTTGAAACAAATTTTGATATGCATAATATCACAAGCAATTTCTTTACAAGCTTTACCGGGTACACTGAGTTTTCCCATTATTTTCCCTCCCTTATTATGCGTTATATTTATATAATGACTTTTTGTTATAAATAATAAAATGATTGGTATTTACTTCGCATTCTTAATAAACTTGAAGTTATCCTTTATGTAGATTATACCTGAAATAACAGTAAGTACGGCAGAGATCCACAGCAAAGAGCTGTTAACAATATTCATTGCCGGGAACATTTTTTCCGGTGCGGTAAATGCTCCGTAAGCACTGAGCTGCTGAACATAGCAGTTTAAAAGCACAACTATTATTGCAGCCATTTGACTTACTGTTTTAGCCTTGCCCCACATATTGGCAGCAACTACTTTTCCGCCTTCAGCCGCAACAAGACGAATAGACGTTACAGTAAACTCTCTGAACAGTACCAATATAATAAACACGCTGTTTATTATTCGCAGATCTATAAAGCAGGCGAACGCAGATATTACAAGTATCTTGTCTGCAAGAGGGTCTGCAAATTTGCCGAAATCAGTTACCATATTATACTTTCTTGCAATTTTGCCGTCAAGCATATCGGTAATAGAAGCAGCACAAAAGATTATCAACGCTATAAGAAAGCGGTGCGGAATAGCGTTAACAAGCAGCGCAGCCACAAAAAACGGCACTAAGATTATACGCAAAAGCGTTAATTTGTTAGGAAGATTCATTTTGATTACCCCCTATTATACGATCATTTCACCGATCGGGTCACAGTCGAGAAAATCGGTGATCTTTACTTTTACTATTTCGCCGAGTGACGGCTTTCTGCCCGTTGTTGTAAAGAATACCTTTCCGTCAACCTCGGGTGCGTCTGCTTTGCTTCTGCCGAAATAGCACTCGGCATATCTGTCAAAGCCCTCGGTAATAACCTCTGTTTCTGTATCAATAAGCTTTTCGCAGAGCTTTTCCATTACAGTCTGCTGCTGTTCCATAAGAATATCAGCTCTTTGCTGCTTGATGTCCTCGTCTATCTGATCGGGCATTTTTGCCGCAGGAGTATCTTCTTCCTGAGAATAAGCAAAGCAGCCCATTCTTTCAAAGCCTATCTCACGGGCAAATTCTGCAAGCTGTTCAAACTGTTCTTCTGTTTCTCCGGGGAAACCTGCGATAAATGTTGTACGCAAAGTAAGACCGGGTATTCTCTCACGCAGTTTATTTATAAGTGCGGTAAACTCTTCCCTATTGCCCTTGCGGTTCATACGTTTAAGCACTGCGCCGTCACAGTGCTGTAAGGGCATATCAATATATTTAAGCACCTTTTCTTCGTTTGCAAAAACGTCAATAAGCTCGTCTGTAATACATTCGGGGTAACAGTAGAGAACACGTATCCACTCTATACCGTCAATTCTGCAAAGCTCTCTGAGCAGTGCGGCAAGCTTATACTCTCCGTAAATATCAATACCGTATTTTGTGGTATCCTGAGCGATAACAATAAGCTCTTTTACGCCGTTCAAGGCAAGGTTTTTAGCCTCTGAAACTATATCTTCAATTTTGCGGCTTCTGAATGACCCTCTTATCATAGGAATAGCGCAGTATGTACAATGGTTGTCGCAGCCCTCTGCGATCTTAATATATGCGTAATAATACTCTGTACTCTGTATTCTGCCGCCCTCTAAGGGCAATTGTCTTTTATCGGGGAAGGTTTCTACCTTTTCTTTTTCGAGAACCTTTGCCACAATGTCTGCAATATCTTTATTTGCGCCTATTCCGACAACTGCGTCTATTTCGTAAAGCTCTTTCATCATTTGTTCACGGTATCTTTCCGCAAGACAGCCTGTTGCTATGATAGCTTTAATTTTTCCTTCTTTTTTAAGCTGTGCAAGCTCTAATATTTCGTCAATGCTTTCCTGTTTTGCGCTTTCAATAAAGCCGCATGTGTTGATTATTGCAACATCAGCCATTGCGGCTTCTTCTACTATCTTGTAGCCTGCCTGCTTTAATGTATAAAGCATCATTTCGGCATCTACACGGTTTTTGGCACAGCCTAAGCTGACCATTCCTACGGTATA
>JAFOMO010000182.1 GCA_017418905.1 Clostridia bacterium
CCTGCGGACTGTTTTTGGAAGAGGGGCATTTTGGCAGAAAATGCCCCTAAGTATGATTTTAGGCAAAAGTCGCCCCGCCGCTCCAAGGCGGCGCAGTAAGGCTTGACATAGAAGAACACTACTTTTTGCACAGTCTGAATTTTCAATTTAAAAAACCACCTGTAAAGTTCTTGCGCTTTACAGGTGGTTTTTTTATGTATTATTCTATTTTATTTCTTTTTCTTGCCTTTAACAACAAATATTATTGCGCCGACTGCAACCAATACAAAAGCTGCTATAACTCCGATAAATACTACCGTATTACCATCGGACTCGGAATCATTGCCGCCGCTTCCCTGTTTGCTGTTAGTGTTTGCATTACCGCCGTTTAAGCCGCCTGCCTGATCTGCATCGGGTGATATATCATCTATATACGAAACATCAGTTCCGGGATTTGAAGTCGTTCTCGGAACACTTCCCGATGAAGTCGCATTCGTATTCGGAACACCTGTAAACAGATCGTCTATCTCAAAATTATCGCCGCCCATATAGTCCTGCATTTCTTCTGCATCTGTGCCGAGATACGGCGCTGTATTCTTTTCGTAATCGTTTACGGTCACAACTTCCCTCTCAACATAATCGCTCTTTTTGAGATCTTCGTTTTCATTCTCAAGAGTAAAGAACTCGTCAAATGTATGCTTAATATAAGCCGCACCCTTTGCGTTATCCTTTACCTTAAAAGCAGCAGAAATAATAAGCTTTTCACCGACAAAATCATATCCGTATGCGTTTACTGCGGAGTAGTATATAACACCATTGTCGGTAATATTATACATAGCGTTATTGAAAATATCGAATCCGATAGAACCGTCAATATATTCAAGATTATCTTTATCGTATTCAAGATAACAGCCTGCGCCTGCAATAGTACCCTCAACCTTTACCTCTACAAAATACTCATAGAGTACAGTGTCGCCCTTATTTACCTCTTGACCGTTAACGGTGATCTTTTCGTCTGCGCTGCCCGTAACGGGAAATACACATACTAATAATGCCAATATCATTAATGCGGAAATACAAGTTTTAATTCTGTTTTTCATGGTACACCTCTTATTTCATATGCTCGCCCTTCAGAGAGCTTTTCGATACTACTAAAAGTATCAGTCCTGCTGCAGCAACAGCGATACCGCCTATAATAAAGAATTTGTAATAATTCTTCTTTTGCGCAACCTCGACAACAGGAGGAGGAGCAATATCAGGCGATTCGCTCTGATCTTCTGTTTCTGCCGATAGTTCACTTTCAACACTTTGCTCATCCGGTTTTTCTATAACAGGCTTACTTGCAAAAGACGGCTGTGGAACTGTTTTTTCTATTATAGCTGACTCAGATTTGCTGCTTGTGTTCCGTGAGCTGTCACTGTCTGACACGCCTGCAGTTTTACTTGTTACGTTTTCCGGCTGTGAGACAGTCTTTGTATCGTAATTCTGCGATTCTGCGATAAACGGTTCATCAGACTCACTTATTGTTGTAACTACGTAAGTGTATTCATCTCCCAGATCGTTGAGATCGGCATCAAGAAATTCATTCACATCAGCTTTTATATACAGATAAGGCGCATAATCGCTTACGAGCCTGAATGTAACAGACGCTATGATATGATCCTCATAAAAGCTGAAGCCGCTGACATCCAGCGCATTAAAGCGTATTTCATTTTGAAGCCTGTCATTTACATAATATCCCGTAATATACGGAAACTCTATACTATTATCGGAGTATTGCAGAGCATCGCTGTCATAGGTAATGCTTATATCTATGCCGCATATAGGAGAAGAACAACCTGCCGCATGGACCTCAAAGGTCACCATGTCGCCCAATCCCGCTTCATGAGAATTTACCTCTACCGCAGACGCTGAAAAGGTGTTCAGGAGCATGAACGATCCGATAATAATACAAGAAAATAATTTGATTAATCTTTTCACAGTATATACCTCATTTGTTATAAAAAAAAGCGAACTCTCAGAGTTCGCAATTGTCCAAACCGTTACATGAAATGCTCAACACAATTAATGCCAATTACAACAATAACGAATCCGACAACAAAAAACTTTGTCCAGCGTGCAAGAAATGCATCGAGTGAACGAGCCTTGTTTTTTGATAAGAATGTATCGGCACCGCCTGTAATAGTACCAAGTCCCTGAGTATTGCCCTCTTGAAGAATAATTACTATTATCATTGCAATAGAGAATATCAAAAGGATAGAACCGAGAATATACTCAATAACCAGTTTCATTGTTTCCACCTCCACTGTAACATACATCTTTACTATAATAACACATTATTATGATTATTGCAAGAGTTTATTTAAAATTTTATATTTTCCGACATGAGAGAAGATCCCCCGTGTCGGAAAATAATATCAACAATATTAATAAATAACAACTATCGCATCATTAGCTATAGTACCGCTTATCTTACCGCCCGAGACCGTGAACTCTGAATCGCTCAGCTTATCCTTATAAGTACCATCTTTCAATACAGACTGCGCACCGTCAAGCGTATAATCTGCGCCCGATTTATTTATTATAACTGCGCCCTTGTCGCCTCTTTCGATAATTAGCACCTTTTTATCTGCATCAGGATTTGAAAGAGTCTCGCCCGTACCAGCCATTTCGTTTCTGAAATGATTAAGAGCCGATACAGTTTCACTCTTAAAGCCGTCCGAGCCTTTTTTGCCGATCTGGTTCTTACCCCATGGATCGTCCATCGTACTGCCGTCGGGTCTGCTGAAAAACAGCGGTGCGCCTCCGCTTCTTGCGGCTATGATCGCCCAGCCGACTTCAACATCAGCCTCTGAAAGCTTTGCCCATGTTTCGTTCTCGGAACCGTCATTGCAGTAATTGTCATGAGATTCTACCCATGTCACAAACTTTGAAGGATCAACACCCGCTGCGGAATAAGATTCTACAACAGAAGTGCTTACGTTGCCTAAAGCAGCCATGCGGATATTCTTTCCGTAATTGGACGCTGTAACGCTCATGATCTTTGCGTAATCTTCGATACGGTCGCACTCGCCCTGCAAGATCTCGCCGTACTGGAACTCTGCTCCGTTTTCGAGAACGGTCGGCCAGAACTCAGATGCATACTCGGGGTCATCATCAGGCAGCTCAATATGCTTTGCGGCGTCAAATCTGAATCCGGAAGCACCCGAAGCAATAACTGTCTTTAAGTATTCGTGAATATACTCCTGGATCTTTGGGTCTTGAGTATTGAGATCTTTTAAGCCGAGGAGATCGTTCTGTGTTACCTGCTTGCGGCTCGAATAGCTGCCTATCTCGCCTCTGTCGTGGAAAGGCTCGTCGCAAAGCTCGGTAATATTCTTGTTGACTACGCTTACATCACTTGATACATGATTCAAAGGCACGTCAACAATTATCTTTAAGCCCAGCTTATCTGCCTCTTCGCACATCTTTTTAAATTTGTCAACAGAACCTAACTGATAATTTCCAATTACATAATCGGTAGGCTGATAATGATACCACCACTTGCCGCCGTCTTCACTAAACAAAGCCTTTTTGCCGCTGTCGCCAACCTTGCAGTTGTTTATAGGCGACGTCTGAATTGACGTATAACCGGCGTCTTTTATATCCTGAAGATTTTCGGTTATTGTCTCGAATGACCAACAAAACGCATGTAGGATTGCACCGTAACTCATAGCAACAGTACCGTCGCTGTTAAGCTGATATGAACAATCCTGCGGCTGTGTATAAGATTCCTGCGGAGTTGTTTTTTCGATCTCTGAAGTAACGGCTGATTCTTCGGAAGCAGCAGAAGATATGGTGGTTTCTTCTGTTGTACTGCTTACCGATTCGGAAGAAACAGTTGTTTCAACAGCAGATGATACCGCCGGAGCAATAGGCTGACCGCTGTACGGCTGTGCTATACCCGGAGGATCTGCACACGCAGACAATCCTGCGCATACCGACACAACAAGTGCCAGGAAAATACTCAATGTCTTTTTGTTCATTTTGTTACACCTCTTTATATTATTCTTAAATTTTATTCAAAAAAATCATCATATTTAGGAATCATCATCGGAGCTCTTCTCATAAGGCAAGCGGGAATAAACCTCACCAACCTTGTCACGCATCCAGAGTGAAGGGATCACTCTCATTGAATATCCGCAGCCGCTCTCAACAGCCCAATCAAAGGGCTTAGCCTGCGGCAGACCATACACAGCCAAGAGCGTCATTATCACACCGCCGTGAGTTACAATAACACATGTTGTTGTACCTGTTTTTATAAGACCGTCTACAATGCTTGCAAACATATTGCATACTCTTTTTGTAAACTCTGCGCCGCTTTCACCCTTTGGCGGTTTTACTGTGGTATCGCCGGCAAGCCATTTTTTAAAGTCTTCATTGTCTGCAAGCGACTCAGCCGTTCTGCCCTCCCACTCACCGAAGCTGCATTCACGCAGCTCGTTTATTACGATCGGCGTAATAGCCGGATACAGCACCTCGCACGTTTGCAGACATCTTTTAAGCGGACTTGTAAATACTACCGGAGTACCGGGGTATATATACTTATCGTCAAGTGTTTTTAATTCTCTTAATCCCTCAGAGCTTACTTCTACGTCTTTTGTACCGACATATACTCCTCTGAGCGACTCTTCGCACTCACCGTGACGTATAAAATGAATGTTGTATGTTTTCATTCGGATATATTTCCTTTTTTACTTTACATTTTGTAATAACTATATTATACTGATAGTATAATACCGAAAGGCAGTGAAATAATATGAACAAAGATTTTCCCCGTATAATCACCCTTCTGAGAGAAGAACGAGGTCTGAGTCAAAAAAAAGCCGCAGACGCTCTCGGAATATCACAGCCGCTTTTATCTCACTATGAAAAGGGCATCAGAGAATGCAGTCTTGATTTTGTTGTAAAGGTCGCAGATTTTTATGATGTTTCATGCGACTATCTTCTCGGACGAACGCCAAACCGTTCAAACGGCAAAATAGTGATAAATGACATTCCCGAAAATGATATGAGTGATTTCTCATACGGAAACAAAATGAACGTGCTGACCTCTCTACACAAAAAGCTTATCATAAACTCTCTGAACATAATATTCGATCAAGCAGAAAAGCTTTCAAGTGTTGTATTGATACGTGAAATATCAGGCTGTTTGATGCTGAGTTTATATACCATATTTAGGTTCTTGTACTCGTCAAACAGCAAAAACCCCGAAGGAATATTCTCTATACCGTCACACCTGTGGAAATCCAAGCTTTATGCCAGCCGGATAATCAGTGAAGGCAATGTGGAAAATCTATTGAACAGACTGCCCGTAGCGGAATACAAAGCTATTGACCGCAACAGACAGGTTGAGCTTTCTCCTACAATAATTGAAGAGCAATACTCGGCTATGTCGGATTCACTGCTCAATATGATACAAATTGTAGAAAAAAGAACAGAGAACTAACTTGCAATGCGCAATTCAGACTGTACAAAAATCAACAATTAAGTTTTCGGTCAAGCCTTTTTCAAAAGGCTTGCAGGGGTGTGGGGTGCGGGTCTCCGGTGTAGACCTCTGCGAAGCAGAAGCACCGACCGAGCCGGCAGGCGAGACCAGCGTCCCCACAAATCGCCGCAGGCGCGCTCCAGCCCTTTTAGGGGTGAGTTTCAAAAACAGTCCTGCGGACTGTTTTTGAAAAAGGGGCATTTTGGCAGAAAATGCCCCTAACTTCCGCCTAAAACAAAACTTTCCCCGTCGCTCCAAGGCGGCGCAATACAGATTGAAAACAAACTATTGTTCTTCTGTCTGTGAGTTTTCGTCGCTGTCGGAATCGCTGCTGTTTCTGCGGTCGGAATCGGTTGTCTTTTCCTGTGCGCCCTTGCTGACCTTGATAACGATAGATGAGCCGTATTCGAGCTTATCACCCGTTGAATGAGCATCATAGCCTATTACAAGACCCTTTTTGATAGTATCGCTGTACTCAAACATTTGAGTTGTAACAAAACTTTCATCACCTAAAAGCTGTGCAGCCTGGTCTACTGTCTTACCCTCAATCTTCGGCAGCTCACGCATTTTTGCGCCCTTGCTCACCGTGATATACAAAGAATAACCCTGTACCTCTTCGGAGTATGCCTCGGGAAACTGAGAGGCGATATAACCTTCCGGTACATCATCGCTAAACTCCTCTTCAACTGCCTTCAATAATTGATAATCGGGATTGTTGGCAGCCTCTTCAACGGCTATCTCATATTTTACGCTTACAAGATTCGGTACGGTAACTATCTCGCCTGTCTGTTCAACATCAGAATCGGAGCTTACCTTTTCCGGTTCAAACAGCTGGGAGAACGGGTTTTCCTGAAGCCAGAGAGTACCAATCATTACAAAGATAACCAAAGAAAGAATGCAGGAAATAACGCCGTATATTCTTGTACCCTTTTTCTTGCGCTCCTTCTTCTTACCCGAGCTTTCGTTATCGTCTTCATCATCTATATCAGGCTCGCTGACCTCTTGACGTATTGTAGTTATTGACGGAGTTGCAGACAATTGAGCCTTCAGCTCTTCAAGTGTGTTGATACGCTTATCCTGGTCAAACTGAAGTCCTCCCGACAGAGCAGAACGAACATAAGAAGGCAGGTGCTTATTTACATTTGTGCTTATGAGCAATCTGTTATCATGACGTCGCTTTTCAACATCTTCGGGAACACTGCCCGTCAACGCATAGAAAAGAACTGCCGTGAAGCCGTATACCTCTGTGCTTTCGTCAAGTACTGCATACTTATCGTACTGTTCGGGAGCACTGCAGCCAGAAATGAGCATAGGGCGAAGATCGGAGCCTACTCTTCTCATATCGGCAACAGAGAAATTGTTAAGCTTTAATTTGCCTTCTTTTGTTATCTTAATATTTGCAGGACCCAGACCATAATGTGAAATACCGTTCTTATGCATAGTATCAAGAGTAGACAAAAGAGGCATAAACAAGGTCTTAGCCTTATCCCAGTCAAGGCGGCCGCCGTTTTTCTTCATATAATCAGAGAAAGAAAACAGCTCCTCTTTTTCCTCTGCAATATATGCAGTGTTGTTCTCTACAAAAATATCATGTATCTTAACAGTCGCACTGCACTCTTTCAGTCTTGCCAATGTTCTGTTATACTCCAGATACTTTCTCAGAAGCTTTTTATACGATTCGGCTTTCTCCGAATTGAGTATGATCTTGTTGCTCCCCTTTTTTCTTGCGCAAAGACCGTTAGGCAGAAATTCTCTTATAATAACTGCCTTCTCCATTTTATTATCGAAAGCAAGATACTTTGTACTTTCGTTATTGCTTGATAATTTTTTGCCTACTGTATATCTTTCTTTTTGAAGAGCCGAACCCAAAGGCAAAAACGGCAGGTTCTGAACGCTTGCCTTATCAAAACCACAATTCGGGCATACGGCTGTTTCTTCATCTATCCTATTCATACAACCATAACATAATACGGACATTTCTTTTATCACTCCATAAAACTTTGTATTACTATTATTTGCACTTTCGCAAAATTAATTAACTTAATATACTATGAAATTATAGCACAACGGGCATAATAATTACAACCATATAGATGTTAATATAGATTACAATTTTGTAAATTTAGTTTTAATACTGCTCTCTAATTAAAATCTTTTTAAAGCTTTTAATCAGAGATCAGTATAAGAGGTTAAAAATGAAGATAACATTTGCAACATACAATATTGCATCGGGAATCGGTGACGGAAATATTTTTATTAAGAATTATAAAAGTGCGGCAGAGGTCATCAAAAGCATTGGCGCAGATGTTATAACCTTGAATGAGGTCGGCAAAAGACTACCGAAAGATATTCCCGAACACACGCAGTATCTTGCCGATTACTGTGGGTATGAGTACCACACATTTGCAAAAGCGTCAAGCTTCGGGAAATACCCTTTCGGAAATGCTATATTATCGAGATACCCTATCGAAAACAACGAGATCACCGTTCTGAAAAAATTTGTAATGATAGCACCCGGGATATATGAACCGAGGTGTATATTATCCTGTGAGATAGCCGCCGAAAAACGCTTTTCGGTCATATGCACTCATCTGGGACTGCTGCCCGATGAACAAAGGCTGGGTATTGCGAAAGCTGCCGAAATAATAAAAAAATCAAAATTCCCCGTAATAATGTCGGGCGATCTGAATCTGAAAAGCGGCAGTAAATTATTACTTCCTTTAAAACACCTTGTTAAAGATGTATGTGAAGTTTATTCTCCGGGGCTTAAAACATTTCCGGCTAAAAAACCGCAAAAAAGGCATGACTATATTCTTGTTTCTGATATAATAAAAATAGAAAAGGTTTCGGTTTTAAGAAAAAATGCGTCCGATCATTTGCCGC
>JAFOMO010000183.1 GCA_017418905.1 Clostridia bacterium
ATAACGAAACAACCACAACATATTATACCGCACTGCTCAAATATGAGGTCAATGGTGTGATTTATAAAAATTACAGCGTAAGCTCTAACAGATCGTCACCGAGAATAGGCTCAATAAGAACAATAGCAGTGAACCCTAACGACCCCGATGATTATTCCGACTATGATTATACATACAATGGAAAAACCTTCCTGCGTAATATATTGGCCGGAATCGGAATGATAGTATTTGGGTTTATTGTTGTTTTGCTTGTTTCGTGTTTTTCTTATAGTATTGATTTGAGAGAGGCTTTCAAGGGTACAGCCTTATTAGAATTTTTAGATATAACAGGCATTTACGAAAAACTGGTGCAGCTACTCCAAAAAATTGCCGGATAGGTGTTTTGTTAATAAAAAGTTCATAAAAAAATGACAGCGTGTTGCATAATTCTCTTGCATTTTTATCTGAAAGATTATATAATATATTCAAACCGGTATTGTATAATTATTACTGCCTTTTAACAAAACAAAAAAGGAGAATGAATATGAGTTTTGACGAGATCATTGCTAAACGTGAGAAAAAGGTCATTTATCGTGACGGCGACTGCGCTGTAAAGGTATTTGACAACGACTTTTCAAAAGCAGATATACTCAATGAGGCTCTTAATACCGCAAGAATAGAAGAAACAAATCTTCACATTCCGGGTATAAGGGCAATTAATATGGTTGACGGCAAGTGGGCTATTTTCTCAGACTTTGTAGAGGGAAAGACGTTGGCACAGCTTATGGAAGAAAATCCCGATAAAGCAGACGAGTATCTTGA
This sequence comes from Clostridia bacterium, assembly GCA_017418905.1. Classification (GTDB taxonomy): domain Bacteria; phylum Bacillota; class Clostridia; order Oscillospirales; family Acutalibacteraceae; genus RUG592. The sequence continues at coordinate 802 of JAFOMO010000183.1, forward strand.
GATGTTTGTTGAGCTGCACTTGATCGTACATGAGCAGGAAGCACCATTGCTCAACGGCTTGCGCATAAAAATGGCAAGAAAGATAGACGAAACAGACCTTAATGCAACTATCAGATATGAGCTGCACACAAGACTTGAGTCTATGCCCAGACATTCAAAGGTATGTCACGGAGATTTCAACCCGTCTAACATTATTATTACGTCTGACGGTACACCTTATATTCTCGACTGGTCACACGCATCAAAGGGTAATGCTGCGGCTGACGCAGCAATTACATATTTATTGTTTACTCTCAGCGGCGACGAAGATATGGCAGAGAAGTATATAAAGCTTTACTGCAAGAAGAGCGATACCGCAAGACAGTACATCAACAAATGGCTGCCGATAGTTGCAGCGGCTCAAATGGTAAAGGGCAAACCCGAAGAAAAAGAGCTTTTGCACAGATGGACAGATGTTGTTGATTACTCGTAATACATAAATTAGTGTTCATTGATTAGGGGAAAAGCAGTGGTTGACTGATATAATAGAAAGAGGTTTTATTATTTATACTCACAAGTGAGTATGTTTAATGTTTAATGTGCAATGTACAATGTGCAATGTGCAATGTACAATTTAGAATATACAATGGACACTGAATTAAGGAATTGTCAAGAAATAAGATGTGCAATTCGGACGAAGAATAATTTGTTCTGTGTTAGGAACAATACCGCAGTAATACTGACGTATTTCAAGGTGTTGTAACGACATACAGGGCAAATTAGGCGAGTCTGAAAGTGCAGGTTATCTCTTGACGATTCCTAAGTCCTCGAATGAGCTTCTGCTTGTTCGGGGACGGCTTTTTTTTTAATTCGCAATTCGCAATTCGCAATGCGCAATGCAGATTGCGCAAAAACTCATCTGTCACAAAGTACTTGTATAATACTCCCTCCGTCACAAGGTACTTG
>JAFOMO010000184.1 GCA_017418905.1 Clostridia bacterium
TGTGCAATTCAGGCGAAGAATAATTTGTTCTGTGTTAGGCACAATACCGCAGGAATACTGACGTATTTCAAGGTATTGTAACGACACACAGGGCAAATTAGGCGAGCATGAAAGTGCAAGTTATTTCTTGACGATTCCTAAGTAAATTTAATTCCATTATCAAATAATAAATACAATGGTCATTTTTATATATAACGCCTATTTATGACTTTTTGATTAGTCATATTAATATAATATATCAACTTTAAACATCAATTTCAACCCCTTTTACAAATTAATCATTTACAATCACATCAACTTGTCATATAATTAAAACATTGACACATTCTCGGGGAGTGATAAATTGAAGAAAGACTTTTCATATACTTTTGCAAAATTGAATCCTGTCACATTGGCTGTATATTTTTTAGGTGTATCGTCTGTTTTGGTTTGTACCTCTCACCCATTTTATACTTTGGGTGCGTTTATTTCAGCCGTACTATTTCGCTTATACATAAAATTTGACATAAAAAGCGTTGTTTCAGGCTTTTTGTGGATATTGGCTTTAACAATCGTTAATCCTCTTTTCTCACATCACGGAAACACACCCATTCTGTTTATCAATGACAAACCGTATACATCAGAGGCTCTTATTTACGGTCTGCGCCTGTCGCTGGCATTAACAGCCGCTTTTCTTTTGTGTATTACTGCGTCGGGGTGCTTTACGTCCGATAAAATATCATTTTTGGTAAGCGGTGCATTTCCTAAAATAGCTCTCATCTTATCTATGACACTAAGGTATATTACCATATTCAAAAGCGAGTACAGAAAAATAAGCGACGCAAAAAAGACACTTGGCAGAGCGCAAACGGAAGATTTTTTCGGCAGACTGAAAAACAGTGCGTCCTGCTTTTCGACTTTGTTTTCCAATGCGATAGAATTTTCGGCGTATACTGCCGACTCTATGCTGAGCAGAGGATTTATGCTGAAAAAACGAACGTATTATTCAGACTTCAGATTTAGTATTAAGGACTTTTTTGTTGTCTTTATAACTTTGTTTTCTGTTATTATCACGTTTTATCTTGATTTGAACAAAAAAGCGGAGTTTTATTATTATCCTGTTGTATCGGAATTGGAGTTAAATTCCTGTATTATTACATCGAGCGTATTATATTTCGGAGTATCTATGCTCCCTTTTTTGTTTGAAGCGGCGGAGAATATCAAATGGAAATTGTTAGAATCGAAAATTTAAGCTTTACTTATCCCGAATCAAAAAATAAAGCCTTGCACGACATTAACCTGACTGTGCAAAGCGGAGAATTTATACTTATTTGCGGTGAATCGGGCTGCGGTAAAACAACACTTCTGAAAATGCTGAAAAAACAGCTTATACCTAAAGGAAAGATCAGCGGCAATATTATTCTGTTCGGTTCAAGTATTTTTGAATCAGACGAATACAAAAGCATTAAAAATGTTGGTTTTGTAATGCAGGAACCCGAAAAACAGATAATCTGCGAACATGTGACCGAAGAATTAGCATTTAACCTTGAAAGCCTCGGTTTTAAGAAAAATGTTATACATAAAAAAATAGCAGAAATATCTTCATACATGGGGATAGAACAGCTTTTTGAAAAAAAGACCTCTCAGCTTTCGGGCGGCGAAATGCAGAAAATCAACATTGCTTCTGCTCTGATGTGTTCGCCAAAGCTGCTTATTCTGGACGAACCGACATCTCAGCTTGACCCTATCGCCTCGCAAAGTCTTATTTCTTTAGTTAAACGTCTGAACAGCGATTTAGGTATTACTGTTATTATCTCGGAGCATAGAACTGAAGACCTCTTTGACTATGCAGACAGAGTAATATATATGAAAAGCGGCAGGATCACTGCAAACGATACTCCCTCAAAAACTGCGTTAAGCTTTAACAAAGAGAATATTCCGCCGTCTTTTCCTGCGGCTGTTCAGCTTTATTGCAGACTTTGGAATACCGACATTGATAATTGTCCGCTGAACAACAGATCGGGCAGAGATTTTTTGCAAAAGCTAATTACTCCCGATACAAATAACAGGTATGAACCGTCAAGCAAAGATATTAAAGATAAAGAAACTGTTCTTGAAATAAAAGACTTGTACTGTAAATATGACCGTTATTCAGATGATATACTTAAAGATCTGTCGCTTACGCTGTACCGCTCGGAGGTATATGCTTTATTCGGCGGAAACGGTGCAGGAAAAACAACTCTTTTAAAGGCTGTATCGGGACTTATCAAGCCGTATTCCGGCAGTATAAAAATACTCGGAAAGAATATAAAGAAGTATAAAAACAACGAGTTATACAACGGAGTGTTGACTGCACTTCCGCAAAATGTATCTTATGCGTTTGAACACGATAAATTTATCGATGAATTTGACAACGACGAACATACACAAGAATTATTCAAAAGCTTTATTGAGGCAAATCTTATTACACAAGATTTGCTTGAAAGAAATCCTCTTGATTTCAGCGGCGGCGAAAAGCAAAAGGCAGCTATTTGTATTGCACTATGTACGTCTCCGAAAATTTTGCTTTTAGACGAACCGACAAAAGGTCTTGACGGAAAAGCAAAAAAAGACCTTGCACAAATGATAAGAACTGTTTCACAAAAAGGCGTAACTGTTTTTATAGTAACGCATGATACCGAATTTTCATCCGAATGCGCTGACAGGTGCGGTCTGCTGTTTAACGGGCGTATAGTTATATCAGAGGACATGCACACTTTTTTTTCAGAAAACGATTATTATACGACCGCTGCGGCAAAGCTTGCAAACGGATATGCCGACGGCTGTGTTACTGTAAACGAATTGACAGAGTTTTGCAAAGGGGGACTTTAAAATAAAAAAGAATGTTTTGTCTGTATTAATGTTCATTGTATTGATAGTTTTGTCAATAGCTGTGTCCTCTGTTTTCAGCAATGAAAACTATTTTGTTATTTCGCTTGTGATAGCAGCTGCAATAATCGTGATACTATTATTATCATACGGCAGAAAAAACGATTCGGCTCATAAGCTTGCTTTATTGTCCTGTATGACGGCGATCTCTGTATTCGGGAGAGCCGCTTTTGCAGGTATTCCGTTTTTCAAGCCTGTTACGGCGATCGTGATTATCTGCGGTATCCACTTAGGTGCTGAATCGGGTGCGGTGTGCGGTGTAATGTCGGCTTTCTTGTCGAATTTTTTGTTTACGCAGGGACCGTGGACACCGTTTCAAATGCTTATCTGGGGGATTATAGGATTATTTTCCGGACTGCTTAAAGACACGCTTAAAGAAAAGCCCTTTTCATTATATATATGGGGCGGTATTACGGGAATACTTTTCTCACTGTTTATGGATATATGGACTACTCTCTGGTGGGATCGGGCGTTTAATTTTGACCGTTATCTTGCCTTGATAGTAACTGCACTGCCTGTGACGCTTATCTACTGCGTATCGAACGTGGTATTTCTTGTACTGCTTGCAAAGCCTTTAGGGAAAAAAATTCACAGAATAAAAGTAAAATACGGTATTGATATAGATAAAGAGTACCCGGAAAACAATACAGACAGCACATAATCAAACGATGCTGTCTGTATTGTATATTATTGTACCGAATAGAACATCATTGCCATATATACAAAGACAGAAAGACATGACATTGAGATCATTGATACAGCGGATATTTTTGCGAAATACCTGAATACCGTTTTTGTATCATTCGGTTTTGCTCTCATTATAAAGCGTCCCGATGCAAATGCGCCACAGAATATCAGCGGAATACAGCAGCGTATATTTTCTGTACAAACCTGCGGATAACCGGTATAAGAGATACAAATGATACAACAGCGGTAAGGGTATCTGCGAAAAGCAGAATCATACAAATAATTTGCAGTATTCTATTGTTTCCGAAAAATGAGCCTTCATCAAACATTGCGCTCTTCAGTAGTGCTATTATCGGATAAAACAAAAGTATCCTCGCCGTGACAAGACGGCGCAATAAAGTATGATTTAAACAAACTTTACGTTTTAAAGATCGGAAAATGTAAGCTGTACTCCCTGAACGTCCTCACCTTTGGGCAGTGCGCCCATTGTGGGGTACGATTTAGAACGATAATGCTTTGGGTCTGCAAACTGTCCGTCAACATACTTTTCTATCTTGAACAGTCTGTGTCCTTTTTTCAGCTTCATAATTGCAATACCCTGTGTGTTTCTTGTAGTTTTAAGCGACACCACTCCTGTGTGTATAAGAAGTATTCTGCCCGACGTTGAAGTTAATACCGCCTCGCAGTCCTCTTCTATATAAATAAGTCCTGCAAGAGGGAACTTATCGCTGTATGCGCCCGTAAGCTTCTTACGGTTTGTTTTTGTTGCATATACATTCAAAGGTACTTTTGCAAGCTTTCCGTTTTCAAAGGCGAATATCATAAAGCCCTCGTAATCCTTTGTTACTATCATTGATACAGGTACTTCGTCCTCGTCCATACCAAGCTTAACAGGCAGATATTCTCCGAGAACACTTGCTTTTGTATCTGCAAAATCATACGCTTTCGATTTATACACCTGACATTTGTTTGTAAAGAAAAGCAGGTCTGCTGTATTTGTAGATTCATAGCTCTGATATATCTCGTCGCCCTCTTTAAGCTTCTGATCTCCGCCCATTCTCAGCGACAAAGGGGTGATCTTCTTGAAATAACCCTCTTTTGTAAAATAGAGATTTACCGCATAATCGGGTATATCGGGAGTAATATCGACATCTGTAATATCTGCGGCGTTGATTATTGTTGTAATGCGGTCTTTGCCGTATTTTTTGGCAACGTCTTTAAGCTCTGAAACTATGATATTCTTGACCTTTGTTTTGCTCGCAAGAATAGCTTCAAGCTGTGCTGTCTCCTTTTCAAGCTCGCTTATTTCGTCTGTACGCTTTAAAATGTACTCACGGTTCAGATGTCTGAGCTTTATTTCAGCCACATATTCGGCTTGTGTTTCATCAATGCCGAAGCCTATCATAAGGTTCGGCACTACTTCGCTCTCGTTTGCAGTTTCACGAACAATTTTGATCGCTTTGTCTATATCGAGAAGTATTTTCTCTAAGCCTTTGAGCAGGTGAAGCTTTGCTCTCTTCTTAGCAAGCTCGTATGCTGTTCTTCTGCGCACGCACTCCACACGGAAAGCCGTCCATTCTTCAAGCAGTTCACGCACACCCATTACACGGGGTACGCCTGCTATCAGAACATTGAAATTACAGGAGAACGAATCTTCAAGCGGAGTCATTTTATAAAGCTTTTGCATTAGCAGATCCGGGTCTGTATTTCGTTTGAGGTCAATGGTTATTTTCAAGCCGTTAAGCCCCGTTTCATCTCTAATATCCGATATTTCTTTGATCTTTCCGCTTTTTGCAAGCTCTATTATTTTTTCGATTATTGCCTCACTCGTTGTTGTGGGAGAAATGCTTGTAATATCAATACAATTTGCAGATGAGTCGTACTTATAAGCCGCTCTTACCTTAAAGCTTCCCTTGCCTGTTTCGTATATTGTCCTGAAAGCGTTTTCGTCATATATTATCTGTCCGCCGCCTATAAAATCGGGGGCAGGCAGAGTTGACATAATATCATGGTTTTTGTCCTTGATAAGGGCAATTGTAGTTTCGCATAACTCTCTCAGATTAAATGAACAAATATTGCTTGCCATACCTACCGCAATACCCGTATTTGCATTTACAAGTACAGAGGGAAATGTTGCGGGAAGCAGAGTAGGTTCTTTCAGCGTATTGTCATAGTTATCTGCAAAATCTACCGTATCCTTATCAATATCCTTGAAAAGCTCGTTACAGATAGCGTCAAGCTTTGCTTCTGTATATCGTGACGCAGCCCATGCCATATCTCTGCTGTAAAACTTACCGAAGTTTCCCTTGCTGTCAACATAAGGGTGCAATAGTGCTTCATAACCTCGGCTGAGTCTTACCATAGTATCGTAAATAGCAGAATCTCCGTGAGGATTCAGCTTCATTGTCTGTCCTACTATATTTGCCGATTTTGTACGAGTTGAGCCCAATAGTCCCATTTTATACATAGTATAGAGGAGCTTTCTGTGCGAGGGCTTAAAGCCGTCTATTTCGGGAATAGCTCGTGACATTATTACGCTCATAGCGTAGGGCATATAGTTTTCTTCTATTGCCGTAACGATCTTCTGATCTACTACATCTCCTGCGCCCCTTATAACGCCCTTCATACTCGGCTTAGAGCCTGAGCCTCTGTCTGATTTCTTTCTTTTAGCCACCTTCGCACCCCCTTTAGCTTACATCGAGATCGTCAATATAATCTGCGCCGTATTTTACTATATAATCCTTTCGTCCCGAAAGATTATCGCCCAGAAGTATATCGAATATTTCGGCTGTTTTTTCTGCATCGTCGGGCATAATTTTTATTAAACGTCTTGTTTCGGGATTCATTGTCGTCAAGTTCATCATATCGGGTTCGTTTTCACCCAATCCTTTTGAACGCTGAACGGTATATTTTTCTTTTCCTATTTCTTTTATAAACTGCTCCTTCTCCTGCTCGGTATAAGCAAAGTACACCTGATCTTTCGTGTTTATCTCATACAAAGGAGATTCGGCAATAAATACTTTGCCTTCTTTTATAAGAGTAGGTGTCAAGCGGTATATCATAGTAAGCAGAAGCGTGCGTATCTGAAATCCGTCAACGTCAGCGTCAGTACAGATAATTACCTTATCCCAGCGCAGAAGGTTTATATCGAACAAAGACAGATTTTTGTTTGACTTCGATTTTGTTTCGACACCGCACCCAAGCACCTTTAAAAGGTCTGTTATGATCTCGCTTTTGAATATTTTATCGTAATCCGCTTTCAGACAGTTGAGGATCTTTCCTCTTATGGGCATAATAGCCTGAAAATCGGGATCTCTTGCCTGCTTGCATGCGCCAAGCGCCGAATCTCCCTCAACGATAAACAGCTCTCGTCTGGCAGTGTCTTTGCTTCTGCAGTCAACAAATTTCGCAACTCTGCTTGTCATATCCATATTGCTCGAAAGAGTCTTTTTTATATCAAGCCTTGTTTTTTCTGCTTTTTCACGGCTTCTTTTATTTATAAGCACCTGACCTGCGATCTTATCTGCTTCAAGCGGATTTTCAATAAAATATATTTCAAGCTGTCGTCTTAATACCGCTGTCAGAGCCTCTTGGATACCCTTGTTGTTTATAGCCTTCTTTGTCTGGTTTTCGTATGAAGTTACGCTTGAAAAGGACGATATTACCACAACAAGGCACTCTTCTACATCATTATACTTTATTTTGCTTTCGCTTTTTGTATATTTGCCGTTTTGCTTTAAGTATGAATCTATCTGATACACAAACGCATTTTTAACCGCAAGCTCATGCGCACCGCCGTGTTCAAGCCAGCTTGAATTATGATAATACTCTGTGGCTTTTACCTTGTTTGAAAATGAGAGAGCAATATTCATTTTTGCCTTATACTCGGGTTTATCTGCTCGGTCACGAACCATTTGTTCAGCCTGCCATGACTGTACAGACGTTAGTGCGTCATCTCCGACAAGCTCTTTTACATGGTCTGTTATACCGTTAGCGTACAGATACTCTGTTGTATCAAAGCTTTTGCCGTTCTGTATTCTCAGAATAAACTTTATCCCTGCGTTTACAATAGCCTGACGCTTTATTGTATCGTGAAAATACTCCTGTGGTATATCAATATCGGTGAATACGTCTAAGTCCGGACGCCAATGTATTTTTGTGCCCGTATCTTTTTTTGAGTATGAAGCTTTTTTTAGTCCGTCTACATTCTCGCCCTTTTCAAATGATAAAGTATATTTTGTATTATCTCTGCGAATATCTACGTTCATATACTCCGAGGAATACTGAGTAGAGCAAAGTCCCAAGCCGTTCAGACCGAGTGAATACTCATAGTTTTCACCCTCGCTGTTATTGTACTTGCCGCCTGCGTACAGCTCGCAGAATACAAGCTCCCAGTTATACTTTTCTTCGTTTTTATTGTAATCTACGGGAATACCTCTGCCGTGATCTTCGATCTCGATAGACTTATCACTGTAATAAGTTACGGTGATCTCTCTGCCGTAACCCTCTCTTGCCTCATCTATCGAATTTGACAATATTTCAAAAAAGGAGTGTTCACAGCCTTCCAGTCCGTCCGAGCCGAAAATTACGGCAGGACGTTTTCTTACTCTGTCTGCTCCTTTTAATGATACTATACTTTCGTTATCATATTCCGGTGTCTTTTTTCTTGCCATTTCACTTTTCCTTTTCCCTGTTAACTGTCACTCATCGCCGCCGTTATGATGTGAAACAAAAGCGGCAACGCCTGCTGTTATCAAGCCTATAACAAATATTCCTGCCAATAGTATGAACATATCTCTATTTACTTCCTCTTAACTTATTTATCTTATCTCTTAAAAATGCAGCGTGTTCAAATTCCAACAGCCTTGCGGCGGCTTTCATCTCTTTTGTAAGCTGTTCTATAAGCTGTCTTTTCTCTTCCGGCGATAAATGCTTTTTAGATTTTTTTTCATCATTTGCATGAGTGGATATTTCAAGAACATCGCTGACCTTCTTAATAATTGTTTTTGGTATTATGCCATTATCGCTGTTATACTTCATCTGTATCTTTCGGCGGCGTGCAGTTTCCGAGAGTGCCTTTTCCATAGACGGCGTTACGCTGTCGGCATACATGATAACAGTACCCTCGCTGTTTCTTGCGGCTCTGCCTATTATCTGTATAAGACTTCGTTCACTTCGCAAAAAGCCCTCTTTGTCTGCGTCAAGGATCGCAACAAGTGCGACCTCGGGAATGTCAAGACCTTCTCGCAGCAGGTTTATACCTACAAGCACATCAAACTCACCGAGCCGCAGTCCTCTGATTATCTCCATACGCTCTACCGTATCTATATCATGGTGCATATAGCGCACTTTAATACCCATAGTTTCAAAATAAGAGGTCAAGTCCTCTGCCATTTTTTTGGTAAGCGTGGTCACAAGCGTTCTAAAGCCCTTTGACGTTCTAATATTTATTTCGGAAATAAGATCGTCTATTTGTCCCTCGGTAGGGCGGACTGATATTTCGGGATCGAGAAGTCCCGTAGGACGAATGACCTGTTCTGCGGTGATACCGCTTTTTTCAAGCTCAAAATCTCCGGGGGTAGCAGACACAAAGACTGCCTGATTTATTTTACTGTAAAATTCGTCAAAATTCAAGGGGCGATTGTCAAAAGCAGACGGAAGTCTGAACCCGTAATCGACAAGATTCTGTTTTCTTGCTCTATCGCCTGCAAACATTCCTCTGACCTGCGGCAGTGTTACGTGAGATTCGTCTACAAACAGCAGAAAATCCTCGGGGAAATAGTCAAGCAGTGTATAGGGCATACTGCCCGGTGCTCTGCCGGACAGCACACGGGAATAATTCTCTATTCCGGGACAAAATCCTATTTCTCGCAGAGATTCAATATCATAGCGTGTGCGCTCTTCTATTCGCTGAGCCTCAATGAGCTTTCCCTCATTTCTGAAATATTCAAGCCGCTCATCAAGCTCGGTCATAATTTCGTCTATTGCCTTCTCCATTTTATTTTTTGGTACTATATAATGCGAGGCAGGATAGATCGCTGCGTGTTTCAGACTTGACAGAATATTTCCCGTTAGCGGATCTATCTCGCATATACGGTCTATTTCATCTCCGAAGAACTCAACTCTTATAGCATTGCCCGCACTTGCGGCAGGGAATATCTCTACAACATCTCCCCTAACCCGAAACTTATTTCTGATAAAGTTTATGTCGTTTCTTTCATATTGAAGATCTACAAGTTTTCTAAGTAGCTCTTCACGAGATTTTTCCATACCCGGGCGAAGTGATATTACCATAGTACGGTAATCTATCGGGTTACCCAGGCTGTATATACAAGAAACACTCGCAACTATTATAACATCTCGCCTTTCAGAGAGTGCAAGCGTTGCGCTGTGACGCAGCTTATCTATTTCATCATTGATGGAGGAATCTTTTTCTATATAAGTATCGGTCGAGGCGACATATGCCTCGGGCTGATAGTAGTCGTAATACGAAACAAAATACTCAACTGCATTCTCGGGGAAAAACTCTTTAAACTCGCTGCAAAGCTGTGCCGCAAGAGTTTTGTTATGCGCAAGAACAAGTGTCGGGCGGTTGAGACGGGCGATTACATTTGCCATAGTAAAAGTTTTTCCCGAGCCTGTAACTCCGAGCAGAGTTTGTTCTTTTTTTCCTTGTTCAATGCTTTTTACTATTGCGTCGATAGCCTGCGGCTGATCGCCTGTCGGCTTATATTCCGATTTAAGCTTAAAATAATTATCCTGCATATCTTTCACCTTCCAACACACCATTATTCCCCATTATAGTTTTTTCATTATAACATACAATTGACAGTAAATCAATACTGCAAATTTTTTGTCTGTGTTTTTTCGCAGTCATCATTATTATCCACACCAACGGCGCAAAACATATCAATTATACATATAATAATTGATAAAGACACCGCATTATACAAACAAATCATAAAATTTTTACTTTAACGCATTGTCAAATTAAAAAATTTATGGTATAGTTATAGTGTTTAATGATGATTACTACGAGCTTGTGTGGAAAAAACTTCCCACATTCATTAAAACAATTTTAGGGAGATGTGTTTATGGAGTTGAAAATACAAAAGCTGTATGAGGAGTGGCTGGAAAATGCTTCTGATGACAGCAGTCTGATCAATGAACTCAGCGAGATCAAAAATGATGAAGATGCGATATTCGATCGTTTTTACAGAGCACTTGAATTTGGTACAGCAGGTCTGAGAGGTATTATAGGCGCAGGCACAAACAGAATGAATATTTATATCGTAAGAGTTACTACACAGGGACTTGCAAATTACCTGAAAAAGAAATATGATACCTCTTCTGTTTCTATTTCTTATGATTCCCGTATCAAATCAGATCTTTTTGCAGCAGAGGCTGCCCGTGTTCTTGCAGGAAACGGTATCAAAGCATACATTTCAAAGGAGCTTCAGCCCACGCCTGTTGTATCTTATGCGGTTCGTTACCATAAGAGCCACGCAGGTATTATGATAACTGCAAGTCATAATGCCGCAGAGTATAACGGATATAAGTGTTACGGCGCAGACGGCTGTCAGATGACAGATAATGACGCTTCAAATGTATATGACGAGATATTAAAGCTTGACTGCTTTAAAGATGTTAAGCTTGCAGACTTTGACGAATCTGTAAAAAACGGTCTGATCGAGTATTTCTCAGACGATTTCTATGAGTCTTACCTCTCAAAAGTTGAGGAGCAGTCTATAAACAAGGGCATTTGCAAGGATTCAGACCTCAAAGTAGTTTACACTCCTCTAAACGGTGCAGGCAATAATCTTGTAAGAAAGATACTATCAAGAACCGGCATTACCGACATTAATATGGTTAGATCTCAGGAAATGCCTGACGGTAACTTTCCTACCTGCCCTTATCCGAACCCCGAAACAAAAGAGGCTCTTGCAGAGGGCTTGAAGCTTTGTAAAGAGATAAAAGCAGACCTGCTTCTTGCTACCGACCCCGACAGCGACAGAGTTGGTATAGCTGTAAAGGACGGCGATGATTACAGACTTATCACAGGCAACGAAACGGGTATTATGCTTTCTAACTATATTTTAGAGAATAGAAAAGCAAACGGAACTCTTCCCGAAAATCCGATAGTAGTTAAAACTATCGTTACAAGCGTGCTTATGGAAAAGGTTACCGCAAAGTACGGCGCAGAGCTTAAAAACGTGCTTACAGGCTTTAAATACATAGGCGAGCAGATCTTTGAGCTTGAAAAGAAGAACGAAGAAGATCGTTTTGTTTTCGGCTTTGAAGAGAGCTACGGTTATCTTGCAGGTTCATACGCAAGAGATAAAGATGCTGTTGTTGCCTCTATGCTTATTTGCGAAATGGCAGCATTCTACAAAAAGCAGAACAAAACACTCGCAAATGTTATTGATGAGCTTTATGATGAATACGGCTTCTATAACAATAAGACCGTAAGCTTCGCTTTCAAAGGTGCGTCGGGTATGGAGAGAATGAAGCAGATCATGGATAGCCTGCGTTCATCTGATATGAAAGAGATAGCAGGTTACAAGATCGTAAAGCACGCAGATTATCTCAACTCTTACGAGAAAAACTTTGAAACAGGCGAAGAGACAAAGATCTATCTGCCGAAATCTAATGTTTTGTCTTATTCTCTTGAGGGCGGCAACGCTGTTATTGTAAGACCGTCCGGCACAGAGCCTAAGATCAAAATTTACTTCACGGGTGTCGGCAGCACAAAGCAGGAGTCTTTAGAAGTTACCGAGAAGATCATTGAATTTGTAAATAATTCCTCTGTATTCTTTCCGCCGGAACAAACAAATTAATTTCTCTATTATCGATCAGCCGCAGATCAGTATTAATCTGCGGCTATTATTGTACTAATGAGAAATGAATAATCATCTGTAACTGCAAGCGAATTTTTCAGTCCGTCCGAATAATACATATTATTATCACTATCAAGCATAATAAGATCAAAATCTCTGTATGTATTATAATACTCTATTGCTTTATCCTTTCCCATTAGCCCCGAGATCTATTTGCATATCACTCTGAACAGATACGGTCAGATCTTTAGGAACTGTTGGGAAATAA
>JAFOMO010000185.1 GCA_017418905.1 Clostridia bacterium
AACAGGTACGGAAGAAGCTCTATACCGACAAAAGCCGCCAATAATGAGCCGCTTTCACTAAGGTTCAACAGCTTTCCTCCTCCGGGTACAAACGGCGAGGCAGTGTAATTCTGAGCTATCGGCGCATCCTTTTTCTTTACAAAGGGAAAAGGTTTATTCTTTTTTTTCGGGTTTTCCTGCTCTGCAACTACCGAGCCTGCGTCAAAAGAATTATCGCTCTGACCCGACAAGCCTTGACTTGCAGAAGTGTTCTTCTGAATTGGTGAGCCGCAATGCTCGCAAAACAAAGAACCGAGTGAAACAGGTTTACCACAACTTGGGCAAATCATAAAAAGCAACCTCCAATATTTTTATATTAAACATTATAACATTACAGGTCATTGCTTGTCAATCTTTAAAAAATGTTATCCACACCACCGTATCTTTTTGTAAAAAAATACAGAGAAGCCGCACAACAGCTTCTCTGATTTTAGGAACTGTAAAGAAATAACTTTTAAAATTATTCTTCGCCTGAATTGCACAACTTATTTCTTGACAATTCCTTATTATTCTTCCGTATTATTTTGTTTTTGGCGTTTTATTACCTTCAGTCTTGAAAATTCTTCTCTGTCTTTCTCGTCAAGTGCGTCTGTAATATACTTAACTGTATTTTCAAAACGAGGTATCATTATATTCTTTAACGCATTTGCTCGCCGCTGAGTTGTACTTATCGCATTTGCAAGGCGGTAAACACTGTTCTCGATCTCCGCAAGCTGTGCGGTGAGATTTTTTACCTCGATAAATTTCTGACAAGCGTCATCAAGTATAGTATTCGTCGTATAAAGACCATATTGCAGATCTAAGCCGTCTTTTTCTTGTATCGCAACTATCGGTATCTCAACACCCATTACACTTCGATAAGACAAGGTGAGCGAATCCTCTTCCGGTACTGATCGGGATATTTCTTCGCAAAAGCCCATAGTGATATTGGCAGTTTCCAACGCAAGGTACGCTTCTTCATACGCTTTATCTATTTTGCTTTGAATTGACTTTGCACGATCTATCAAAGACATCAATTCCCTGATAAGGATATTGCGCTTTTTATCGAGAAGCTCATAACCAAGCTTTGAAAGCTCCAAAGATTTTTTTGAGTTCATTAAATTGCCTTTTGTAGGCACTGCCTGTACTGCCATTTAACTCACCTCACTATTGATCTTCTATCGGCTTGTAATACTTGTTCAAAATCTGATCGTCAACTCTGTCAAGCTCGCCCTTCGGCAGATAGCCCAAAAGCTCCCAGCCTAAGTCTAAGCTTTGTTCGATACTTCTGTTTTCTGTGAATTTCTGATTAATAAAACGTGATTCAAACTCTGTACCAAATTTAAGGTATTTCTTATCAATTGGTGACAATTCCTCAGCTCCGATAACAGACGCAAGAGAACGTGCGTCAATTACCTTTGCATATGACGAGAACAACTGGTTGGCAAGTGCCTGATGATCGCTTCTTGTATAGCCCTCGCCTATACCGTCCTTCATCAGACGTGAAAGTGACGGCAATACTGCGATAGGCGGATATATTCCCTGACCCTGCAAAGCTCTGTCAAGAACTATCTGTCCCTCTGTGATATAGCCTGTAAGGTCGGGTACGGGGTGAGTAATATCGTCATTCGGCATTGTGAGTATCGGTATCTGAGTAACAGAGCCTTTACTGCCCTTTATCATACCTGCACGCTCATACAAAGAAGCGAGATCGGAGTACAGATAACCGGGATAACCTTTTCTTCCGGGGATCTCTCCCTTTGAGGAGCTGAACTCTCTCAAAGCCTCGGCGTAAGAGGTCATATCGGTCATAATTACGAGTACGTGCATATCAAGCTCAAAAGCAAGATATTCCGCAACGGTCAAGGCACATTTAGGAGTAAGGATACGCTCGATAATAGGGTCGTTTGCCAGATTCAGCAGCATAACGACTTTATTCATTACGCCGAACTCTTCAAAGCTTCTCTTAAAGTAATCTGCAACATCGTTTTTAACGCCCATAGCGGCAAAAACAACGCAAAAGCCCTCGCCGTTATCGTCTGCAATTTTTGCCTGACGAACTATCTGAACAGCAAGCTCGTTGTGCTTCATACCCGAACCCGAAAAGATCGGGAGCTTCTGACCTCTTATCAGGGTTATAAGCGTATCTATTGTGGAAATACCGGTATTGATATAGTTTTTCGGATATACTCTCGACACGGGATTCATGGGAGTACCGTTTATATTAGCGGTTTTTTCGGGGAAAATATCTCCCAGACCGTCAATAGGCTTGCCCGAACCGTTAAGTATTCTTCCGATTATCTCATGTGAAAGCGGCATTTCCATCGGCTTACCTGCCAGACGTGTTTTTGTGTTTACCAAAGATATATTTCTTGTACTCTCAAAAACCTGAACTACGATACGTTCGCCGTCCATTTGTACTATTCTGCCTTGTCTGGTCGTGCCGTCGTCAAGTCTTATCTCAACAATTTCTTCGTTGAATGCACCTTTTACTCCGTCAAGAACTATCAGCGAACCGTTTATTTCTTTTACGCCAACATAATCTAAAACCATTTCGTTTAATTCCTTTCTTTCAGAGTATTTGGTTAATTGAACTCCGCACTAATTGTGGAATTGAGTGCTTCGTCTATCTCCTTCTCATATTCGGTGAACATATCAAGACGATCATTCGGTATATCATACTTCATCTTTGTAAGCTTATCAAACAGACCTAAGGAGGTTATTCTCGATATAGGTATATTTCTGCTTATGAGATCTGTTGCTACCTCGTGCAGGTGGAGTATAGTTTTCATCATAAGCTTCTGCTTTTCAAGCGGTACAAATGTATCGTCCTTATGAAAAGCATTCTGCTGTAAGAATCCTACTCTGATAACTCTTGCCGTTTCGATAATAAGCTTCTGGTCGTCCGGCAGTACGTCTGCACCGATAAGCTTGACTATCTCCATAAGCTTATTTTCTTCCTGCAATATTGAGCTGATCTTGGCACGGCAGTTTATAAACTCTCGTCCTTGATTTTCCTCAAACCATTTATCGAGATCTGTGAAGTATTCGCTGTAGCTTGTCATCCAGTTTATAGCAGGATAATGTCTTGCATAGGCAAGAGATTTATCGAGCGCCCAGAAACAGCGGATAAAACGCTTTGTGTTCTGAGTAACGGGCTCTGAGAAGTCTGCGCCCTGCGGAGATACTGCGCCTATTACCGTTACCGAACCTTCACTTCCGTTCAAGTTGATAACTCGCGAGGCACGCTCGTAAAATTCTGAAAGTCTTGACGGCAGATATGCGGGGAAACCCTCTTCTGCCGGCATTTCTTCAAGTCTGCCCGAAATTTCTCTCAAAGCCTCTGCCCATCTTGACGTTGAGTCTGCCATAATCGCACAGTGATAACCCATATCTCTGTAATACTCCGCTAAGGTGATACCCGTATATATCGAGGCTTCACGAGCGGCAACGGGCATATTTGACGTATTCGCTATAAGCACAGTACGGTCGGTCATCGGTCTGCCTGATTTCGGGTCGATAAGCTCACCGAACTCCTGCAAGACCTGGCTCATCTCGTTTCCTCTTTCGCCGCAGCCTACATATACTATAATATCAGCGTCACACCATTTTGCAAGCTGGTGCTGAGTCATTGTTTTTCCTGCGCCGAATCCGCCCGGTACTGCGGCAGTGCCGCCCTTTGATATTGGGAACAAGGTATCTATTACTCTCTGTCCTGTGATAAGCGGAATATCCGCAGGCTTTTTTTGTGCAATGGGACGAGGATTTCTGATAGGCCACTTCTGGCAAAGTGTGAGCTTATGTATTTTTCCCTGTTTGTCTTTTAACTCAACGACAGTATCATTTATGGTATACATTCCGTTGGGGTATACCTTGACTACTTCGCCGCTTAAATAAGGAGGCACCATTACACGGTGTTCAATTATCGCTGTTTCTTGTGTGGCGGCGTAAATATCGCCGCCTTTTAATTTGTCGCCTTTTTTTACTGTTAAGGTGACATTCCATCTTTTCTCGGTATCAAGAGATGAAACTGCCGCACCTCTTGAAATAAACGCACTGCCTGTTATCTTCTCTATCTCTTTTAAAGGGCGTTCGATACCGTCAAAGATATTATCCATAATGCCCGGACCCAAAAGTACATTCATAGGCGCCCCTGTGCCTACTATTTCATCGCCGGGCTTTAATCCTGTTGTTTCCTCATAGACCTGAATAGTTGTGGCTTTGTCTGTGATCTTGATGACCTCACCGACAAGCTTCTGCTTTCCGACATAGACCATTTCCATCATAGAAAAAGTCTTGCTTGCTTTTACGGTTACGACAGGACCGTTGATCCCAAAAATAACGTCTTTATTATCCAATCGTTTCAGCTCCCTGTGTTAGTTCTTTGAACCGAAATTATCATTCAATTGTAAAACCCGATGAAGAAATAAATTCTTTCTTTTGAGCTTCAAATTTACTGTCAAGAGTTTCATCGGCTATAATAGATAACTCTTCGCAGAAACCCTTTAGCCCTCCTATCTTTATTGAAGGGTCGGCAGCAAATTCTGCATTCGCAAAATATTTTTTTATCATCGGCAAGAACTTTTCGTCATTTGCGCAGTAATAAACAGTGACCGGTCTGTCTGCAACATAATCGGCAACAGATTTTGCCGAATTATTCATATAAGTTTCATACTTCTTTGTTTTTGTGAACTCACGCAGTTTTTTCTCGGCTTCTTTAAAAATGTTCGTTACCATTTTGCTGCGCTTTTCAAAAAGCTCTCTTTTCATTGCCGTTTCTTTAAGCGAGTTTTCTTTTGCCAAAGACGCTTTGATCTCAGCTTTTTCTTTTTGTATAAAAGCATAAGCAGCCTGTGTGCCCTCTTCATTGGCGTGACGCAGCTGTTCTTCTCTGAACGCCTCTGTCTCTGCCTTCATAGCATTCTTTTGTTCTTCGGCATATTTTTCTATCGCTTTAAGAAAGCTGTTTGTTTTGCTGTTTGCGTCTATCATAAACAATACGCTCCCTTTTACTCAAGCTTTATTCCGATAGCATCACGAACATATTTTGTGATATTATCTCCGGTGCGTCCGTTTCCGTGGCGGTCGGGTATCTCGACTATCAGCGGCTGTCTGCAGTTGAGCTTGTAGTCCATTACAAGCTCGGGACATAATGCAACCAATTTTGCTGTCATTAATACAACTGCGACATCATCTCTCTGCATAGTTTCTTTCAAAGTGCTTCTTACCTCTTCTTTGGTATGAATAACAACTCCGTCTATACCCGACAGACGCATTCCCATCAAAGTGTCAACATTATCGCTTATCAAATAAAACTTCATATGTATTACCTTTATCAGCCGAGCTTTGAAAGTATAAGGATCGAAACGAGCATTCCATACAAAGCAACACCTTCGCCCAATGCAACAAAGATAAGCGACTTACCGAAGTTTTTGGAATCTTCACTTGTTGCGCCGATAGCTGCAGGAGCTGCATATCCAACTGCAACGCCGCCGCCGATACATGATAAACCTGTTGCTATTGCTGCAGCCAGATAGCCCATGCCCATTGCGCTTGCAGCAGCTTCTGTTACAGCTTCAGCAGCAGCCTCTGTTTCTGCTGCGCCTGCGATCATAGGACAGAGGAAACAAGCGATAAATACAACACAGAATGAAGCGATCTGCATATAAACAGCTTTCTTTCTCTTACAGCCGTGTGTTACAGCTCTGTTTGCAAGATAAACCGATACGATACCGAAAATTACAGGTATAGCAAGAAATATAAAGTCCATAATAAAACCTCCAGATATTATTGTTTTGCAAGCGTAACAGCAGGCTTGAACGCTCTGCCGTCACCCTTATAGAATTTACCGAACATTTCATAAAATTCAAGTCTTAATACTTGTATACATACAAGCAAAGCCTCTAAAGCCATTACAAATATATTGCCTACAACTAATATTGCAACATATCCTACTCCGCTTGCCATATTTGCAAGTGTAAATACGACCTCCATCATACCTGCGTGAACAAGAACAAACGCACCCACACGCAAGAATGACATCGTATTTGTTACATAGCTGAGCAGCACTTCAAAAAGCTCAAAAAAGTTTTGGATACAGTAACCGCCCCAGCTTTCGGGCTGCCAGTTTTTTTTGCCCTCAGCAAGTCTGCCCAGAGGCTCTTTGAGGAATATAAGCAGCAAGGGCAAAGCAATAAGACAAATGATATAAGCGATATTCACACTATCAATGCTCATCATTATCTTT
This sequence comes from Clostridia bacterium, assembly GCA_017418905.1. Taxonomy (GTDB): domain Bacteria; phylum Bacillota; class Clostridia; order Oscillospirales; family Acutalibacteraceae; genus RUG592. The sequence continues at coordinate 6,266 of JAFOMO010000185.1, forward strand.
GTTACAACTACACCGATAACTGATAAATAGAACACAAGACCTGCTATTCCGTTATTTCCGAATACTGCATTCTCTATATCCTTACGCTTGAAGGATACTATAATATTCAAAAGAATAGCAAGTGACACAAGCACCATGCCTATGCCTATTGCAAGGTAAATGATATTATTGGTAGTTGCAGGCTCCATTACGCTTATCGGCTTCTCTTCAAACCCGAACAACGCTTTATACAGCGGATCGAGAAGATGTTCAAAGCCGAATACAGAACCGTAAACAAGACCGAAAACTGCACCCGATATACCGCAGGGTATCAGAACGGGACCGAGTGGGTTTTTCTTTTTCTTCATAAAGATACCCGCAAGCATTACCATAAGGCCGTGACCGACATCACCGAACATTATACCGAACAAAACAGTATATGTTAACGCCACAAACAAAGTCGGGTCAAACTCAATGTAATTTGGCAAACCGTACATCTCGGTGAAATACTCAAAGCCCTTTGTTAAAAAGTTGTTTTTAAGCTTGACCGGCGGTGAATGCATAAGCTCGCTTTTTCCGTTTGTAAGAGTACATTCAACGGAATCAATTTTTGCAAGCTCTTTTACTACCTCGTCTGCCTTGTCTTCGGTTACCCAGCCTACAATGATAAAGCTGTTGTGATAAGTTACCGCCTTTGCCATTAGCTCATATTTCTTCTGAACATCAGCAAAGTATGTGTAGTAGAAATCAAGATCCTTTTGATTTGATTTAATATAAGCCGAAAAATCTGTATTAAGATTATTCAGCTCCTGCTGAAGCTTGGGCAAAAGCTCGGTCTGCTCCTTGTAATACTCCTCGGGAGTACCGCTGAGTTCAAGCACTCCGCAGCTCTCAAAATACAAGCTTGAAAATATTCTGTCAACATCATCACTGTTTGAGATCGGGGCAAGGTAAAGTCCCCAATAAAAATAATCGTCGTGAGAAGTAGGAAAGAATATTACAAACGGATTGTCGCTGAAGCTTGACATTTTTTCAAAGCTGTCTTTCGGGAGTTTGCCGAAATTCGCCTTGATATAGCGGCATTCGTTTATCTTTTCTATCGGGAAATCAAGATCTGTAAAGTGGCTTATCTGATCGATATTTCTTTTGCATTTCTCTATTTCCTGCTGCAGCTCGTTTTGTTTATCTGCAAAGGACAATATTTTATCAGAGATCTCCTGAACCTTGTCAAGAGTATCGTCCGTAAACTTCTTGCCGGAAGCGGCGACATAGCTGCATTTCACATTGCCCAATTCAAGAGCGGAATTAAACTTTTCCATGGCTTCTTCATACGGATTATGAGCCTGAACCGGTATAAACATCTTAATATCAGAATGGAAATTCATAGGGTCATCGGGCTGAAAGCTTTGCGTGTTTATAAGCACCTGTGATGTGTCGTACAGCTTCTCCGATAAACCGATGATCCTAAGGCATTTTATTTTAGCTATTGCCAAAAATATCACCTCTTTAGGTTATGATTAATGTTTTTATCTTGGACGGATCGACATTATATCTGACGCCCTCGATAATACTTACTATATTGTTATACTCTGTCTGCATTACAAAAACATACGACAGCATTACCACAAGCGGATATGTTGAGAAATACATATTTTTGAGCGTTGTTTTATACAACCCTATATTATCTATTTCTCCCTTATATACATAATCAAGCTTTTCAAGGGCTTTTCCGAACTTTGTATTCTTCACTGCGTCAAATACTTCTTTTCCCGAATCGGCACTGCAAAGCGTTTCGATAGTTTTTGCGTCAAAGGTTCCGAAAGGAAACATAAATCTGCGTGTGGTCTGAGCGTCCTCGTGATAATACTGCTTAAGTCTGTATACCCTTACGAAGTTCATATAATCCATAATTCTGTCAAACATATCAAGCAGAGCCTCTTTTTCTTTGCCCGACGAATATTTTTTTATCGAGTCATACAGATTTGTGTAGCAAAACTTATAAAGCTTGTTTTCAAGCTCGGCTATATTGATATGTTCGTCATTATGAGGGCGAAACTCAGCTAAGACCTTTTCATAAGGAGTACCTAAAAAAGTATCGAAAAACTGATCATATGTTCTCGCTTTAGATAAGCTGTAAATGTTTATCTGCGAATGTGACATAAAGTATGAAGGCATAGAAAAGATAAACTCATCTGAGCTGTTTGACGACAAAAGAGTTAAAAAATGAACAATGTGTTCAATGTCATTTTTCTGTGTCATAAACTGAGCAAAATATTCTCCTGTGCCTTTAACGTAAATGCACAAAGAAGAAAAGTCTTCAAAAAGCTTTTGCTTTAAAAGCTGCTCCAGTCTGCCGCGGTGAACCTCTCGTTCGTTTATTTTTTTTAACACCTCTGAATAGTAGGTATTATTTTTCAAGTATGCAACAACCTCTGCAACACTTGTGCAAGACAAAAGACTTGCATAGTCTTTTTCGGTAAGCCGCTTGCCGAATTTGGCACGCGCCTTTGCCAAAACCGCATTGGCTGATTTGGAAGAACTCATTTTTGCGCCTCCGTTTCAAAATGTGTCAATTGTTATAATTCAAAACACCATTTACAATACCGTTGACCCATTTTTCTTTGTTGTCTTTATATTTTTTTTCCAAAGCCTTCGAGATACCTGCATAATACTTTTCGGTTTCCTTCTGCTTTTCTGCGGCTATTTTGCTTTCGCTCTTTTTATACTCTTCAACGTGTGTTTTTGCGCTTTTCAGGTATTCCTCATATACCTCCTGACGCTTTTGCTTGACCTCTTCACGAGAAGCAATTTTTTCCGCTTGGGCTTCATCTTCCATTTTTCTTGCAGTTTCGTCCATTTGCAGTATTTTGCTGATAATATCGTCCATATATCCGCCCCCTTTCCGTTTAGATATATCAATTTTTCAGGCTGTGTATCGGGGCAGGTATTCTGCCACCCCTGTTTATAAACTTAGCAGGTGATGCTGTGTTTACCTCCATAATGGGACCGCCGCCCAGCAGACCGCCGAAATTAAGATATTCTCCTGCTTTCTTTCCGATAGCAGGAATAAGTCTTACAGCAGTCGTTTTTGAATTAACCATACCTATTGCAGCCTCGTCTGCGATTATACCGGATATTATCTC
>JAFOMO010000016.1 GCA_017418905.1 Clostridia bacterium
AGTTTTCGGTCAAGCCTTTTTCAAAAGGCTTGCGGGGTTCTAAGGGGCAGCGCCCCTTAGCCGCCGGAGGCACGCTCCAGCCCTTTTAGGGGTGAATTTCAAAAACAGTCCTGCGGACTGGTTTTGGAAGAGGGGCATTTTGGCAGAAAATGCCCCTAAGTACGATTTTGAACAAAAGTCACCCCGCCGCTCCAAGGCGGCGCAGTAAGGCTTGGCATAGAAGAACCCTACTTTTTGCACACTCTGAATGCGCAATGCAGATTGTGCAAAAACTCATCTGTCACAAAGTACTTGTATAATACTCCCTCCGTCACAAGGTACTTGCGTACCTTGCAACGGAGGGAGTTTTTGCACAGTCTGAATTGCGAATTGCGCATTAAGAAACGACCGTTTCTTCCGAAGATTGGTCTTCCGTCTTTTCTGTCAAGTCGTTAAGCTCGATCGAGCTGTATCTCTTCATACCTGTGCCGGCAGGAATAAGCTTACCGATAATAACATTCTCTTTAAGTCCGAGCAACGGGTCTTTCTTACCCTTGATAGCTGCGTCTGTGAGTACTCTTGGTGTTTCCTGGAAAGACGCTGCCGAAAGGAACGAATCTGTTTCGATAGACGCTTTTGTGATACCCATAAGTCTTTGTGTGTACTCTGCAGGCTCTTTGCCCTCTGCTTCGAGTAACTCGTTTGTTTCGATGACCTTGTTTTTATCCTCTGTTGTTTCCTGTAAGAACGGAGAGTCGCCGGAGCTTTCGATCTTGACACGCTTCATCATCTGGCGAATGATAACCTCAATGTGCTTGTCGTTGATCTTAACACCCTGCTGACGATATGTTTTCTGTACTTCCTGAATAAGGTAGTTCTGAACCTCGTCTGCACCGAGAATACGGAGTATATCGTGCGGATTGCTTGCGCCCTCAGTAAGTCTGCTGCCCTTCTTGATGTTGTCACCCTCGTTTACGATTATACGAGAACCATAGGGGATAGGATACTTCTTAAAGTCGCCGTTGAGATTTGTAACCTTGATGTGTATAATCTCATTGTCGCCTTTATACTCTTTTTCTCTTGTAACTGTGCCGTCTATCTCTGCAAGAATAGCGGGACGCTTAGGCTTACGAGCCTCAAAAAGCTCCTCTACACGGGGAAGACCCTGTGTTATATCTTCTTTTGAAGCAACGCCGCCCGTGTGGAACGTTCTCATTGTAAGCTGTGTACCGGGTTCACCGATAGACTGAGCAGCGATAATGCCAACTGCCTCTCCAATCGGAACAGGCTGACCGTTTGCCAGGTTAGAGCCGTAGCACTTTTTGCAAACACCCTTATGAGCGCGGCAGCCGATAACAGAACGGATCGTGATCTTTTCTGTGCCTGCTTCAACGATTTTCTTAGCGTCGTCGCCTGTCATCATTTCGTCTTTTGATACAATGACCTCGCCTGTTTCTTTGTCAACGAAATCTTCAAGCAGATAACGTCCGACAAGTCTTTCTTCAAGCGATTCAATGAGCTTTTTGTTGTTAGAAGCTTCATTTATAATATCGTATATATCGAATATTTCAAGACCTCTGTCTGTTTTGCAGTCGTCCTCGTAAATGATGACCTCCTGCGATACGTCAACAAGTCGTCTTGTAAGATAACCCGAGTCTGCTGTACGAAGTGCCGTATCTGCCAAGCCCTTTCTCGCACCACGAGAGGAAATGAAGTATTCCAAAATGTTAAGACCTTCACGGTAATTTGCACGAATCGGGATTTCGATCGTTTTACCCGATGTGTTGGCGATAAGTCCGCGCATACCTGCAAGCTGACGGATCTGGCTGATACTACCACGGGCACCTGAGTCTGCCATCATGTATATCGGGTTGTATCTGTCGAGGTTATCCTGCAAAGCCTCTGTAACTTCGTTTGTTGTATCCTCCCAGATCTTTACGACACGGGCATATCTCTCGTTGTTAGAAAACAGACCGTAATCATAAAGGTTATAAATGCGGTCAACCTCTTTCTCTGCCTCTTTGATGAGAGCTTTCTTCTGCGGCGGGATCGTTGCGTCACAAACTGCAACGGTAATAGCACCCTTTGTTGAATATTTATAGCCCTGTGCCTTGATAGCGTCGAGTACGACAGAGGTTTCCTGCGTGCCGTGTTTTTCAAGACATTTGCTGATGATCTGACCCAAAGAGCCTTTCTTTGCCAAGAAATCTACTTCGAGCTTGAATTTGTTTTCTTCAATGCTTCTGTCAACAAAACCGAGATCCTGCGGAATAGGTCTGTTGAAGATGATCTTACCTACTGTTGTGCCGATAATGCCCGACTTCATTTCGCCGTCAATTTCAAGCTCACGGCGAACCTTGATCTTTGAGTGAAGAGTTATAACGCCTGTTTCGTATGCCATTATAGCCTCGTCAAAGTTTCTGAATACCTTGCCTTCGCCGGGTTCTCCGTCTTTGTCGAGTGTGAGGTAGTACGAACCGAGGATCATATCCTGTGTAGGTACTGCAACCGGCTTACCGTCTGAGGGTTTGAGCAGGTTGTTTGACGCAAGCATAAGGAAACGAGCCTCAGCCTGTGCCTCTGCCGAAAGAGGAACGTGTACAGCCATCTGGTCACCGTCAAAGTCTGCGTTAAATGCGGTACATACAAGAGGATGAAGCTTGATGGCACGACCTTCAACAAGTACGGGTTCAAATGCCTGAATACCCAGGCGGTGAAGTGTAGGAGCACGGTTGAGCATTACAGGGTGACCCTTGATAACTACTTCGAGTGCGTCCCATACCTCGGGGAAGGAGTGTTCAACGGCTTTTCTTGCGGCTTTGATGTTCTGAGCCTTCTTTGTTTCGCAAAGACGCTTCATAACAAAGGGCTTAAAGAGCTCGAGTGCCATTTCTTTCGGAAGTCCGCACTGATACATTTTAAGCTCAGGGCCTACAACGATTACGGAACGTCCCGAGTAGTCAACACGTTTACCGAGAAGATTTTGACGGAAACGTCCCTGCTTGCCTTTGAGCATATGTGTGAGTGATTTAAGATCTCTGTTGTTGGCTGTTGTAACCGGTTTGCCTCTCTTGCCGTTGTCGATAAGTGCGTCAACAGCCTCTTGAAGCATTCTCTTTTCGTTTCGTGTTATCATATCGGGAGAGCTTTCCTGCAAAAGCTTTTTAAGACGGTTGTTTCTTGTGATAACACGTCTGTATAAATCGTTTAAGTCGCTTACCGCAAATCTGCCGCCGTCAAGCTGAACCATAGGGCGAAGATCCGGCGGTATTACCGGTATTGCGTTGAGTATCATCCACTCTGGCTTGTTGCCTGAACGTCTGAATGACTCTACTACCTCAAGCCTTTTGATGATCCTTGATTTTTTCTGACCGCTTGCACGGTCTGCTTCTGCTTTGAGCTCTGTTGAAAGCTCTTCAATATCTATATCTTTAAGCAGCTTCTGGATAGCCTCTGCACCCATTTCTGCTTTGAACATCTCGTCTGAGTATCTTTCAGCCCAGTAGGAGTAAGTCTTTTCTTTTTCAAGACTTCCGTCTGCAAGGAGAAGCTGACCCTTTGTAAGCTCGGGTATGTTGGATTCAGTAACGATATATGCGCCGAAGTAAATAACCTTTTCAAGCTCTTTCGGAGTAATACCGAGTACAGACGCTATTCTTGAAGGAATACCCTTTACATACCATATATGCGCAACAGGGGAAGCAAGCTCGATATAGCCCATGCGCTCGCGTCTTACCTTTGCACGAGTAATTTCAACGTTACAGTTTTCGCATATCTTTCCTTTAAAACGTACTCTTTTATATTTTCCGCATAAGCACTCCCAGTCCTTCTGAGGTCCGAAAATACGTTCACAGAACAAACCGTCTTTTTCGGGCTTGAGTGTGCGGTAGTTTATGGTTTCGGGTTTTTTGACCTCGCCGCCGCCGTAGGCATGCGACCAAGATCTGATAGCCTCGGGCGAAGCAAGACCTATCTTGACCGAATCAAAAACTTCATTATATCCCATAGTTTTTAATCCTCCCATAAGAATTTTATACTAAGCATCATGCGGCAATAATTAAGGCAACAGTATTGCCGCATAGTTATGACAGTACTTATTTATTCATCGTCGAAAGAAAGATCGTCGTTTTCGCTGCTTTCATAGTATCCCGAATTAAGAAGCTCTCTTTCAATGTCTGCGTCAATATCGTCATCAAGACCATCACCAAATTCATCGTCAAAATCATCGTCATCATCGAAAAATTCTTCATCTCCGAATGCGTCGCCTCTCTTCTGACGCGACTTGATGAATTTCTCGCCCCAGTCAAGCTCATCATCGTTTTCGGGTGAGCCGCTGATTGAACTGCCCTGATAAGAGCCGTTTTCAACGGAACGTGTGCTTGTTTCTTCGTCAAGGTTCTGTTTGAGGTCAATCTCGTTGCCGTCGCTGTCAAGCACACGAACATCAAGTGCCAAAGACTGAAGCTCTTTGATAAGCACCTTGAATGATTCCGGTATTCCCGGTGTGGGAATGTTTTCGCCCTTGACAATAGCTTCGTATGTCTTTACACGTCCTACAACGTCGTCCGACTTGACTGTGAGTATTTCTTGAAGCGTATAAGCAGCACCGTATGCCTCTAAAGCCCAAACCTCCATTTCGCCGAAACGCTGACCGCCGAACTGAGCTTTACCGCCCAAAGGCTGCTGTGTTACAAGTGAGTATGGACCTGTTGAACGAGCGTGTATCTTATCGTCAACGAGGTGGTGGAGCTTTAAGTAGTACATATAACCTACTGTTACGGGGTTGTCAAATAAATCGCCCGTTCTGCCGTCACGAACCTTTGTTTTACACTCCATAGAAATGCCGTCTTTGTCGAAGCACTCTGTAAAGTCGATAAACTTGGGAGATTCCGGCGGCGGCAACTCTCTGTTTTGTGCTTTTACTGCAATATCTTTGTATATATCGAAAATATCCTGTTCATGAGCTCCATCAAATACAGGCGTCATGATCTTCCAGCCGAGAGCCTTTGCGGCATAGCCCAGATGAACCTCGAGTACCTGACCGATGTTCATACGAGAAGGTACGCCCAACGGGTTGAGTACGATGTCAAGCGGAGTACCGTCCGGAAGGAACGGCATATCCTCGGGGGGAAGTATTCTCGATACAACACCCTTGTTTCCGTGACGGCCTGCCATCTTGTCACCGACGCTTATCTTTCTCTTCTGAGCCAGATAGCAGCGTACTACCTTGTTTACGCCCGGCTGCAATTCGTTGTTGCTTTCTCTTGTATATATCTTAACATCTACTACTGTACCGCTTTCGCCGTGAGGTACTCTCAGAGAAGTATCTCTTACTTCACGAGCCTTTTCACCGAAAATTGCACGCAGCAGCTTTTCTTCAGAGGTAAGCTCCGTTTCGCCCTTCGGCGTTACCTTTCCGACGAGAATATCTCCCGTTTTTACCTCTGCGCCGATCCTGATGATACCGTTTTCATCAAGGTTTTTGAGCATATCATCACTGGAGTTCGGAATTTCTCTTGTTATCTCTTCGGGGCCGAGCTTTGTTTCTCTTGCCTCTGTTTCGTATTCTTCTATATGGATAGATGTATAATAGTCGTCGCGAACCATTTTTTCGTTGAGCAAAACTGCGTCCTCGTAGTTATAGCCCTCCCAGGTCATAAATCCGATAAGAGCGTTCTTGCCCAGAGCGATCTCGCCGTTCTTTGTTGCGGGACCGTCTGCGATTACCTGACCCTTAGTGACACGCTGACCTACATCTACTATCGGTATCTGATTGATACAAGTACCCTGGTTTGAACGCAGGAACTTTGTTACCTTATGGTCAACTGTTCTTGCAGTGCTTATAGCGTCTGTGGGATCGTACTTAATTGTAATAACGTCTGCGCTTACGGCAGTTACAAGACCATCGCCCTCTGCAAGCAGACAAATGCCCGAGTCAACGCCTGCTTTGTACTCCATACCTGTGCCGACAATAGGCGACTCGGTAACAAGAAGCGGCACAGCCTGCCTCTGCATGTTAGAACCCATAAGCGCACGGTTTGCGTCGTCGTTTTCGAGGAACGGTATCATTGCGGTAGCAACGGACACAACCATTCGCGGAGATACGTCCATAAAGTCAAATTTTGAAGCGTCAAGCTCTACAAATTCATCTCTGTATCTGCCGTGTACCTTTGCATTTACAAAGCGGTGGTTTTCGTCCAACGGTTCGTTAGCCTGAGCAACGATAAATTCGTCCTCCATATCGGCTGTCATATAAATAACTTCGTCTGTAACAATACCTGTTTCTTTGTCGATCCTTCTGAAAGGAGCTTCAATAAAGCCGTATGAATTTATTCTTGCGAATGTTGCAAGGTATGAGATAAGACCGATATTCGGACCTTCGGGAGTTTCGATAGGACACATTCTGCCGTAGTGGCTGTAATGTACGTCACGAACTTCAAATCCTGCGCGATCTCTTGAAAGACCGCCGGGACCCAATGCCGACAAACGTCTTTTATGAGTAAGCTCGGCAAGCGGATTGTTCTGATCCATGAACTGTGAAAGCTGTGAAGATCCGAAAAATTCCTTAATAGCAGCCGAAACGGGTTTTGCGTTTACAATAGATACGGGAGTAATGCCCGGCTCGTCCGGGTCGAGAGTAGACATTCTCTCTCTTACAACTCTGTCAAGTCTTGTAAGACCGATTCTGAACTGATTCTGCAAAAGCTCACCAACGCAGCGGATACGGCGGTTGCCCAGGTGGTCGATGTCGTCGGTAGTGCCTATTTTGTTTGCAAGGTTATTGATATAGTTTATAGTTGCGAAAATATCTTCTTTTGTGATAGTGTTGGGTATGAGGTTTGACTTCTGTCTTATGATCTCGTCTTTGAGATCTTCCTCGTCAAGACCCATATCGAGAATAGTTTTAAGTACGCTGTATCTTACCTTTTCATCAATGCCGCACTCTGCAATATCAAAGCTAACGTAAGCGGACAGATCAACCATACCGTTTGAAATGATACGAACAACACGTTCACGGTCGCCCTCGTAATATACATCTGCAACGCTGATACCTGCGTTTTCTATTTCAAGAGCCTTTTCCTTTGTGATGACCTCGCCCTCGAATGCAAGCGGTTCGCCGTCTGCGTTTATAAGAGTCTGCGCAAGCGTCTGACCTGCAAGACGTGAAGCAAGATCAAGCTTCTTGTTGTATTTATGTCTGCCTACCCTTGACATATCGTATCTTCTCGGGTCGAAGAACAGGTTCTGCAAATGTGTTTTTGCGCCTTCAACGTTGGGGTTCTCGCTCGGTCTGATCTTCTTATAGACCTCAAGAAGAGCTTTCTTTGTGATAGTTTCTTCGTCTGTGGGAACACGCTCGTCTTTTTTGTAGGTGAGAGCCATTTCTTTAGCAATAGTTGCCTTCATTCTCTCGTCGCTGCCGAAGAAAGCAAGTATCTGATCGTCTGTTGCGATCTTTAACGGATCGTTTGTATTGCTTGTATCACTGTCGAACTCCTCTTCATCGGTAAGCGGCAGAGAATAAAGTGAACGTATAAATGTAGTTATAGGTATCTTTCTGTTTTTGTCGATACGAACCCAGAATACCTTGTTAACGTCTGTTTCGTATTCGAGCCATGCGCCTCTGTTAGGTATAACAGTTGACGAAAACAGCTCGATACCTGTTTTGTCGTGTTCCATTTTGTAGTAAACGCCGGGGCTTCTTACAAGCTGAGATACAACTACTCTTTCAGCGCCGTTTATAACAAATGTACCGCTGTCTGTCATAAGAGGAAAGTTGCCCATAAAGATAGGCGATACTTTGAACTCTCCCGTTTCGTTGTTGCGAAGTCGGGCATTAACTCTCAGGGGAGCCGAATATGTGGAATCTCGCTCTTTGCACTCTATAACGGAATGTGTGGGGTGTTCCTCGTCAAGCGTATAGTCGAGAAAATCAAGGGTAAATGTTTTTGAGTGATTGGTTATACCCGAAATATCACGAAAAACTTCTTTCAGACCCGTGTCTATAAACCAACGGAAGGACTGCTTCTGTATCTCTATGAGATTCGGCATTTCTATGACCTCGTCGATCTTTCCGAAGCTTTTTCGCTCGGTGTTTCCAAGTTTAACGGTTTTTACATTCACCATAGGCTTGCTGTCAACTCCAATCTTACAAATTAGTGTTTTTTCTGCAAGGCTTTGCAGTCAAAAGAAAAAAACATACAAGATAAAAATTTGTGCAGTATCACAAAATTTTTAATAAAACGCAAGTAATATTAGTGGTTCTGCAACAAAAAATTACCTAAAGAATTGAAAACAGCGCATTAATCGCTATTTTAGTACAATATACTATTATAGCGGCTTAGTCAATGCTTGTCAATACCCTTTGAGAAAATTTTCTCGTCTTGACAGAAAAAATCGCATAAAATCTACATACAAACACCATTATTACGCAAGAGAAATTAAAAAATCCGATAAAACACACGGCACAGTGTACACAATTTCAAAAGCGGACTTTCAGCAAAAACAAAAAATTATTATACAAAATTTTAATTTTCGCATAAACTCTCAACTCTCAAAACTCCGCACTTCACACTCCAAACTCCAAACTAAAAATTAATTTCGGTTTGTGCTTGTAAGAAATTTTGAAAAATGATATTATATATATGAGGAATTTGTTTTGGTTCAGGTATAAAAAGACTAAAACATTTCTACTTTTCAATACAAGGCAGTGAACACATGAACAGTGAAAATAAACTCGGCAAGGGGCAAAGAGTAATGACATTCATACATATTATTTTGGGCGGAATATTTTTCTGCTTGTTTCAGGTATTCTTTTTACCGATATTCGGAGGTACGCTCAATATCGGCAATATTACGGGAATGATATTTTGTGCGGTTATGCTATTCGTAACGTGGGGCAATAAGTATTTTACTAAGATAACCGATATGCTCAAGGCAAATACGGCAGGAAAAGTGATTGTATACGGAGTATACATACTATTTATATTGGGTATTATCTATGTAAGCTTTGTAACAAGTCTTTTGATCTCGGCAGACAAAATGCCGCCGCAAAAGGACTGCACCGTTATCGTACTCGGCTGTCAGGTTAGGGGAGAGAGACCTTCAAGAATGTTATACGACAGAATAAAGTCGGCGGCAGTGTTTCTGGAGAAGAACCCCGATGTTCCGTGTATCGTCACGGGCGGCAAGGGTGACGACGAGCATTTAAGCGAAGCCGATTGTATGTATAACGAGCTTGTTAAGCTCGGAATAGACCCAAACAGGATATACAGAGAAGACAAAGCCGTTAATACAATAGAAAACATAGAGTTCAGCAAACAGATAATAGACGAGAACGGCTTTTCGTATAATACGGCAGTCGTCACCGATGTTTTTCACGAATACAGAGCTTCAAAGCTTGTAAAGGACGCAGGACTTGTATTCGGAAGCGTTCCCGCAGACTGCGTGTGGTATCTTTTTCCGACCTTCTATGTGAGAGAGGTTATAGCGGTAACGGCTTCTTTTGCGGGACTCGCTTGATCAATGTGCAATGTGCAGTGTGCAATGTGCAATGACTGCCTGCGAAACTTTATGAACAGCATTAACCATTAGGAATCGTCAAGAAATAACTTGCCTAATTTGCACAACTTATTTCTTGACAATTCCTTAGTACAACAAAGTGTGCGGTAAACAATTGGTTTTATTATGTATGACCGAATAATTGCACATTCAGAGTGTGCAAAAAGTAGTGTTCTTCTATGTCAAGCCTTACTGCGCCGCCTTGGAGCGGCGGGGCGACTTTTGCCTAAAATCATACTTAGGGGCATTTTCTGCC
>JAFOMO010000017.1 GCA_017418905.1 Clostridia bacterium
ACTGTTTATTTGAAAAATCAAGAGTTTTTTTAAATAAATTTGAATTTTTTCAAGTATTTTTTGCGAATGTATGAATTTTTCCGGAGATTGTAAATCAATTTATCATCAGTAACACCTAATAAACTCAAAAATTCCACTCTCAACTCTCAAAACTCCACACTCCACACTCAAAACTCCACACTTCGCAAAAAGCACACCGTTTCAGATGTTGTTTCATTAGGTTGGAAAATCTCGATGCCAATAACACCGTACTTTTTCTGCTCTTTAACAGAATAGTACTGCTCCATATCGGTAGAAGATGCGTTTGCAATCGTTTCCGCAGTATAACCGCATTTCAAAAGGGGCAATGAGTCATACAACTCATCAAAACTGTCGAAGCGATGAAGTTTTGAAACAACAACGTGCAGAGTTTTTCCGTTTGATGTGTTTGTAAATACAATTTCATCACCCGTGTTGATTTTACTGCGCTTTTCATCAAACAAGCGCAGTTCTATCGTCTTTTGTCCGCTTTTTATCATTTCATAAGGTTCGGGATTTAATTGCATATAGTGTACTGCCCTGTTCCGACTTAAAAGGACAACTGTTTCAACATGTCCCGTATGCGGAAACATATCAATGGGCTGAATTTTTTGCACCTTGTATCCGTTCTTCGTAAGAAAATACAAGTCTCTTGCAAGCGTCTGCGGATCGCACGATATATATACAACCCTTCCGGGCATTAAAGCGCAGAGCGACTTCAAAAATACCGTACTGCACCCTGCCCTCGGCGGATCGACAAAAACAACATCAAAGCAATTACGCTTTTTTGCCTGCTCGCTCATAAACAAAGCTGCATCACCCGTATTATATACGGCATTTTTAACATTGTTTATCTGTGCATTTATTCTTGCGTCCTTAACGGCTGATTCGTTTAATTCTACACCAACTATCGAAGCGGCATTGTCGGACGCACATATACCTATTGTTCCCGTACCGCAGTATGCGTCAAGTATTTTTTCCTTTCCGCTAAGTCCTGCATATTCTATCGCCTTTTTATAAAGTACGGCAGTCTGAATACTGTTCACCTGATAGAACGAGTTAGCCGAAATGCGGAATCGTTTGTCAAGCAAAATATCTTCAATATATCCGTTTCCGAAAAGTATCTTTTCACTTTTGCCCGAAACCATTTTTTCGCTTTTGCTCACGGTCATTACTATCGTGCTTATCTCTTTGAATTTTGCGGTAAGCTTTTGTGTAAGCATATCCCCATTTTGCAGCTCGTCAAGTGCGCAAACGAGTATTACCATATACTCTCCCGTGGCTTTTGATGTTCGTACCGTGACATGACGCAGTATCCCCTTTTTCGTTGTCGGGTCATATACGGTTATTTTTAAAGACGGTAAAAGCGTGCGGATATATGCCGTTATTTCGTTTGCTTTTTTGTCGTTTAAAAAGCAGTCGTCCGTTGCGGTAATGCCGCCTGTTGACGATTTATATACACCCGAAATAATTTTACCGTTAGATGTGCGTTTAAAAACCGTTTGCGATTTGTTGCGGTAATAATACGGGTACTCCATACCTATTATATTTTCTATGCGGCAAAAGCGTCTTAAAAGCTTTACTGCCTTTGCTTGCTTATAGTTCAACTGCCTTTCATAGTCCATATTGTTGAGCTGACAGGCAGAGCATTTCTTTGCAATTTTACATACGGGAATATTTTTCTTGTTATCCATATAATTGTACTCCTCGATTTTGTATACATGTTTATTTTATCATACGCCTAAAAATATGACAAGTATTGATTTTACGATAATATTGTATTATAATTTTTTCGGGTGAGAAAGTGAATACAAAAATAAACAAGTTCAAAAAATCATTATTGGCATTTTCGTGCGCCTTTGCGTGGGCGTTTGCCTTTCCTTTGATAAAGCTCGGAATTTCTCAGTTTGATATACAACCAACAGACGCTTCCGCTAAAATTCTTTTTGCGGGAATACGTTTCTTTGCGGCAGGCGTGTTTGTATGGGCAATATCATTTTTTTCTCAAAAGCAGAAATGTATAGACAGTATGAAAACAGCTTTGCTCATACTGTTTTTCGGACTGATAAATATATCTCTGCACTATGCGTTTTATTATATCGGGCTTTCCCGTTTGTCGGGGTCACGCTCGGCGGTAATAGATTCGCTGAGTACGTTTATACTTATAATACTGTCGTGTATCATATTTGCAGACGAACACTTTACAGTCAAAAAAGCTGTCGGCTGTATACTCGGTATTTCGGGTATTATTACCGTAAACCTCGGCTCGGGGAGCGATACGGCTTTTTCATTCGGCGGTGACGGAATGCTTATTTTAAGCGCAGTATTTTCTGCTTTCGGCGGCATACTCACAAGAGTTGTGTCGAAAAAGACAGATATACTGAAAGCAACGGGGATCTCACTGCTTTTCGGCGGCGCAGGGCTGATGATTTGCGGTATAATATTCGGCGGCAGGCTGAACACAATAACACCGTTCGGGATATTTATTCTGTGCTGTTTAACGCTTATATCGGTATACGGATTTTCGGTGTATAATTATCTGTTGTCAAAATATTCGGTAGGTGAGACAGCAATTTTCAACTCGCTTATACCTATAATGGGAGTATTGCTTTCGTGCATTATACTGAAAGAGCCGTTCAAGGCGCAATATATCATTGCAGGAATACT
>JAFOMO010000186.1 GCA_017418905.1 Clostridia bacterium
AACTGTTCATCAATAACTTTTAATTTCTGCTTGTCCGATTTGCCCTGCACAGCGTTAAATTTTCTTGAAATACGTCAGTATTCCTGCGAAAATTTGCCTCGTGCAGAACAAATTGTCCTAAGCATAAATTTAAAAGTTATTTCTTCACAGTTCCTAAGCTTTTTGTTTATTATCATACAGTTCACCCCTCTTTTTAAATGTAAAGTGGAAAGTGGAATTATTACCTTAGAATATCAGCGGCTGACAATATTAACAGGGTTGCCGTCAAGAAAGCTTTTCAGATTATTATACACTATTTCTACAAGTCTTTCTCTTGTCTGTTCGGGTGCCCAGGCAACGTGAGGTGTTATTATAAGATTTTTAGCACCTATCAAGGGGCAATTTTCACTCATAGGCTCGTTTTCAAGCACATCTACTGCCGCACCCGATAATATACCGCTGTCGAGGGCATATCTCAAAGCAGCCTCGTCAACTGTTCCGCCCCTTGAAGTATTAACAAAAAATGCACCCTTCTTGAACTTATCGAACAGCTCTTTGTTAAACATTTTGTGCGACTGATCGTTAAGCGGACAATGTGCCGTTACTATATCACTTGATGATACAAGATTATCAATATCTGTATTACTGTCTGATCGTGAGTAATAAAGCACCTGCATTTCAAACGCTTTTGCCAAAGCGGACACCTTTTTTCCGATAGTACCCATACCTATAATACCGATAGTCTTACCCGCAAGCTCTTCTGTCGGATAGACAATAGGCGAAAATACGTCTGACTTTATCCAGCCGCCCTCTCTTACAAATCTGTCGTACTCCCCTACCTTTGAAAAATGCTCTAAAATCAATGCGAATGTATGCTGCGCAACTGCATTTGTAGAGTATCCTGCTGCATTGCAGACCGTTATCCCTCTTTCGTTTGTATAATCAAGATCTATGTTATTATAGCCTGTTGCAAAAAGTCCGATATAGCGAAGATTTTTTGCCGTGTAAAGTGTTTCTCTGCACATAGGAGTTTTATTGCACAATATTATCTCTGCGTCTTTAACTCTCTGAGCAACAACGCTTTTCTCACTCAGCGGATAAAAGGTTACCTTTCCCAAAGAATTAAAGCACTCGATCGACACATCTCCGTTTGTTACGGTTTTAAGATCGGGTATTACAATATTCATATCAAACACCTGCCAATATTTTGTTTTTGGAATTATAATTTAGCATATGAAAATTATAAAATAATAATATTCAAACTGATTCTGACTTCTATTATTATATTTTAACATAAAAAGAGCTGCTGTTCAACAGTTTTTATACAGTAATTATTATTTCCAAAAACATTTACATCTGTCTGAATATCCTGTATAATGATATTAGACAGATTATTCAAACTCATTATTTCCGGAGAAGCCTATATGAGATTAAAGCATGAATTTGAGCCGATATACAACATCAATTCAAAGGTACTTATCTTAGGCAGTTTTCCGTCTGTAAAAAGCCGTGAACAAAGCTTTTATTACGGACACCCTCAGAACCGCTTTTGGCAGCTTATTGCAAAGATATGCAATGAAGATACTCCCACGACAACAGAACAGAAAAAAGCTCTCTGTCTTTCGCACTATATAGCATTGTGGGACGTTATACAGTCGTGCGAGATAGAAGGTTCAAGCGACAGCAGTATAAAAAATGTGCAGGTGAACGATTTAAATATAATACTTGATAACTGCAATATCGATCAGATATTTGTAAACGGAAGTACGGCATACAAACTGTTTGTTAAATATCAGCAAACTAAAACAGGCACAACAGCAGTCAAGCTGCCCTCGACAAGTCCTGCAAATGCCGCATGGAGCTTTGAAAGGCTGTACGGCGAATGGAATATTATACGTAAATATATATAGGAACGATAGGTATGAGCATAGGTATGAAACGAGGTACTGTATATCTTGAAGATCACTGTACCGAATGGGAAACTGCGGCATTACATACCATTGATACAATAAAAAATGTGCCGGGCTTAACTGCGGCAGACGTTTGCCACGTTGGGAGTACATCTATAAAAAGCATACCTGCAAAGCCTATCATTGATATTGCTGTTGGGGTTTTTGATCTGAACGCTGTACTGCTTAAAAAAGACGCACTTGCCGATAAAAATATTATTTTCAGGTTTGAAGAAAATCCTGATAAGCTTTTGTTCGTAATGGGCGATTTTGAAAACGACACAAGAACACATCATATCCATGTGGTGAAATACGGCTCGGAAGAGTGGGAAAATTATCTGAATTTCAGAGATTACCTTAGGAACTGTTCATCAATAACTTTTAATTTCTGCTTGTCTGATTTGCCCTGCACAGCGTTAAATTTTCTTGAAATACGTCAGTATTCCTGCGAAAATTTGCCTCGTGCAGAACAAATTATCCTAAGCATAAATTTAAAA
>JAFOMO010000187.1 GCA_017418905.1 Clostridia bacterium
CTAAATTATCAGTTTGTGATAGTCTGCTCTGTTTCTTTATCGAAGAGGTGAATCTTCTCAACGTCAATAGCGATCTGGATCATATCACCCGGCTGTGCTGTTGATGTCGGAGCAACTCTTGCGGTGAACGGAATACCGTCAACAGAAACATAAAGATAAATCTCGGCACCCATAAGCTCTGTAACTTCAACGTTAGCTTCGAGAACTCCTTCGGGATGAGCAGCGATAAACTCGGGGCTGTCATAGATATGCTCGGGACGAATACCGAAGGTAACGTCTGTGTCAACATAATCTTCAAGCTGATAGTCGAGGTTCTTTGACTCGGGAAGTCTGAGCTGATACTGACCAAACTGGAGATAATAGTCCTCTCCGTACTGTACGATTCTGCCGTCTGCAAAGTTCATCTGCGGTGAACCGATAAAGCCTGCAACGAACTCATTACAAGGAAGATCATAGAGGTGCTGAGGAGTATCAACCTGCTGAATGAAGCCGTCCTTCATGATAACGATACGAGTACCCATTGTCATAGCCTCTGTCTGATCGTGGGTTACATAGATAAATGTTGTACCCAGTCTCTTATGAAGCTTTGAGATCTCGGTTCTCATCTGAGCACGGAGCTTTGCGTCCAAGTTTGAAAGCGGCTCGTCAAGCAAGAATACCTTAGGATCACGAACAATAGCACGTCCCAAAGCAACACGCTGTCTCTGACCACCGGAGAGTGCCTTCGGCTTACGCTCGAGGAGATGATCTATACCGAGGATTCTTGCAGCCTCTTCAACTCTTCTCTTCATTTCGTCCTGAGGAGTTTTACGGAGCTTAAGACCGAATGCCATGTTATCATATACTGTCATATGAGGATAAAGAGCATAGTTCTGGAAAACCATTGCAATATCTCTGTCTTTAGGTGCAATATCATTACAAAGAACGTCGCCGATGTAAAGCTCGCCCTTACTGATGTCTTCAAGACCTGCGATCATACGAAGAGTTGTAGACTTACCGCAGCCTGAAGGTCCTACAAGAATAATAAACTCTTTGTCGGCAATTTCAAGGTTAAAGTCGGTAACAGCAACAACGCCACCGTCATAGATTTTGTAAATGTGCTGTAAAGATACGTTTGCCATATTAAAATAACCTCCTATAAATTGCAGTGCACTAAAAAATGCAGTGCAAATCAACTTTCAAATTACATATATAATATAACAGATTTCAGACCAATTTACCATTAATTTTTTAACTAAAGATTTTACGAATACTTTATGTAATTTTTCCAAATTTAAAAAATGCCTTTGTTTTTTTAGTTATTATTACTATCAAAAATCAAGCCGAGTTCAAAGTCTGTTAACAATCTGCAATCGCACTCTTTAAGACTTTCGTCCAGAAACAGACCGCCCACGGCAAGCCTTTTCAGTTTGGTCACGTTTGCCCCCGAATATGCGAACATTTTTTTCACCTGATGAAATTTCCCCTCGCAAATTTCTATCTCGACTGTTGTTTTGCCGCTGCTTACACTCTTTATCCTTGCAGGTTTATAAACAGTACCGTCGTCTAAGGTGATACCGCTTTCAAGCGTTTCTTTCATTTTGTCGGTAAAAGGTGCGTCAAGCTCTGCTCTGTACAGCTTGTAAACGTGATTCTTCGGAGAAAGCATTCTGTGCGCAGTATCTCCGTCATCGGTGATTATCATAAGTCCCGTTGTGTCCTTGTCCAGTCTGCCCGCAGGAAAAAGCCCCTCTCTTTTATACTCATCGGGTACAAGGTCAATTACCGTTTCGGCGTGTTTGTCGTTTGACGCACTAAGCACTCCCGAGGGTTTATTCATCATTATGTATATATATCTTTTGTACTCCAGCCGTACTCCGTTTATAACTATTTCGCTCTTTTCGGGGTCTATTTTTGTATCGGACTTTTTCACGGTGCAGCCGTTTACGATAACACCGCCCGAGGCGCAAAGCTTTTTTGCCTCTTTTCGGGTGCATATTCCCTGTGATGATAGTATTTTGTCTAAGCGTTCCATTATAACAGCTCCTTCTGTTGTTATTATATCTGTTATTATACCGATTTGTCCACTGTATTTTATAAAAAGTTTGTCAAATATATTACAAATCATTACTAATAATTCTTTTATCGAAATATATATAACAAACAATTTGATATAATATTTTTTAAGTGTAATTAATATAAGCTTTGTGCGGTTTTGATTGCCGAGTTGTAGTAAATTAGTAACAAAGCTTAATTTTGTGGAGGATACATTTGTGCGTATCAGAAAGAAAAAGTGGGCAATGCCCGAGCTTGAAGTCTGCCCTTTTTTTATACAAGACCCTGTGCAGTATAGAGGAAAATGGAGCACTGCATTTGCAAAGGAAGCACCATTATATTTAGAGCTTGGCTGCGGCAAGGGCGGTTTTGCGGGACAATGCGCCGCAGAAAATGAAGATATAAATTTGCTTGCGATAGATATAAAAAGCGATATGCTTGGTGTTGCACGACGAAACATAGTAAAAATATATGAAGAAAAGGGCAGAGAGATAAACAATCTGCTGCTCAGTGCGTACAATGTGGAGCATATAGAAAATATCATTGCGCCGGAAGACAAAGTAGAGAGAATATATATAAATTTCTGCAACCCGTGGCCGAGAGCAAAGCACAACAAAAGAAGGCTCACATATCCGATCAAGCTTGAAAAATACAAAAACTTTCTTGTAAGCGGCGCAGAGATACGGTTCAAAACAGACGATCTGCCGCTGTTTCAAGACAGCCTTGCATACTTTGAAAAGTGCGGATATGAAATTACATATAAGACCTATGATCTGCACAACAGCGGCTTTGAGGGAAATATTCTCACCGAACACGAAATAATGTTCAGCAGTGAGGGTATAAAGATAAACTATTGTACCGCAGTAAGAAAATAAGAGCCGTTGGAGGCTGTGAATTGAAAAAAATACATCTGTTATATTTTGGGGTATTGGCATTATCCGTACTGCTTTTGTGCGGCTGTTCGTTCAACGCTATGAGTGTTGCCGACGTTATGCGTCCGCCCTCTGTTACGGGCAACAAGGCAGGCATACACGAATGCTTAAACGAAAGCACAGGCGGATATACGCTCAAATATCCGAAAAGCGGCGAATACAGAACAGCTATAATAATGAAAGACTTAAACTTTGACGGTACAGAGGAATGTGTTGCATTGTATAAGCCGCAGAATACAGCATCGGGAATATGCGTATCCATATTATCGCTTGATTCGGATAAGTGGAAAATTGACTCATCTTTTACAGATACTTCGTTTGAGGCAGACCGTGTGCTGTTCGCCGATCTCAACGGCGACGGGTGCGACGATGTTATTGTTGGCTGGGGCAATTACGGTGTACTGCCGTCAAAGATAAGCGCATACGTTAATATAGAGGGTACATATCGTGAAACATCAGTCGAACAGCCATATAACGAGTGTATCTGCGGACGCTTTACCGACAGTAAATTCGACAATATAATGCTGTTTACTCTCGGCAGCAGCGATACCGCCGCAAAAGCGTCACTCATAACTATGAACGATCAGAAAAGCGAAATAAAGCTTGCGTCCGATACTGAGATAAATTCAGAGGTAGTAAGCTTTGACAGCATAATATACAGTCACATTACAAAAGACAAATACGGCGCAGTTGTCGAAGGTATCCTTGCAGACGGCAGACGCCTGACTCAGATATTATACTGTGAGGGAAAATCAACGATACATCTTTTCTCGGGCGGCGGTACAAAGCTGTTAAGAAACGAAAACATATGCTGTGCCGATATTGATCTTGACGGTATAATCGAGATACCCGTGAAGTCGAAGCTAAAGACGGGAGAGGACGAAAACAAGTCCGACACCGCCGATTTTATTGAGTGGAATGTACTTAATACGGACAAAGAAAAGCTTATTTCAAAATCATACGCAGTATGTGACTTTGAAAACCGTTATATGTATACTGCCGATGAAACATTTTCGGAAAACTTCACAGTACGCAAGTCCGATAACGGAGAGCTTATGTTTTATAAATGGGACAGCAAGACTTATGTACCCAAAACAGGAGAGCTGCTCTTTACAATAAAGGTATTCAATGAACAGCAGTGGTCATTCGACTCCGAAGGGTATTCACAGCTTATCTCCGAAAACGGTATGTGCTATGCATACAAAATTGAAAATGATTCGGGCATTACAGCCGATGAAATAAAGGAACATTTTATTTTGTTCTGATGGTCTATTACATTGTTTAGCAGGAGGATTTATTTGCGATGAAAAAGATATTGGTATGTGAAGACGAAGCCACTATTCGTGACTTTGTTGTAATTAATCTGACAAGAGCAGGCTATGACGTTATCGAAGCCGAAAACGGCAATCAGGCATTGGAAAAGTATGATGAATGCAACGGAGATCTTGACGTTGCTATCTTAGATGTTATGATGCCCGGAAAAGACGGCTTTGCAGTATGCAAAGAGCTCAGAGCAAGAAACGGCGGAATTGGCATTATTATGCTCACAGCCCGTACTCAGGAGATGGATAAGGTAACAGGCTTGATGCTCGGTGCAGACGACTATGTAACAAAGCCGTTCAGCCCGTCGGAGCTTGTGGCTCGTGTTGACGCTCTTTACAGAAGAGTAATGCTTGCGAGAGCCAATATCGAAAGCAATTTTAAAGAAGAGATCAAGTCGGGAGATTTTGTGCTCAATCTGAGAAACCGTACTCTGCTTAAAAACGGCAAGGTCATTGAGCTTACACAGGTAGAGTTTCAGATAATGGAATACTTCTTCTCCAACCCCGGAAAGGCTCTTGACAGAACGGATATACTCAATCACGTCTGGGGCGAGCAGTATGTTGGTGAAGAAAAGATAGTTGACGTAAATATAAGACGTCTGAGAATGAAGGTAGAAGACGAACCCTCTAACCCGAAATTCATTGTTACCGTATGGGGCTTGGGCTATAAGTGGGACGCATAAAAGATCGGCTTTTTTCACAGGAGGCATGATTTGATTAAAGGTATAACCAAAAGATGGTTTTTTAAATATCTGATCGGACCTATCGTTTTTGTTGTTGCACTTATGTTTGTTCTGGCATTTGTGGTAAAAAGCTATTATTATGACAGTATAAAGAATACCATTGCCGACAAGGGCGGCGAGGCTCTTAATGCTTTGTATGATATTACTATGAGTGACGAGGGCTATAATTCGTCTGCCGAGGCAAAGCTGAGAGAATATACCGAAAATTTTGCTGACAAAGAGCTTATGGAAATGATGGTAATAAGCAAAAACGGCAATGTCTTATTCAATACTACGGGTTTTGAGCCTGATCCTAATCAGGCTATGCCCGACTTCGAGCAAGCACTTCTTTCGTCTGATAACAAGGCGTTCTGGACAGGTGAGCTTAATTCCGGCGAAAGGGTAACGGCTTATACTCTGATACTCAGAAACAGCAGCGGCGAATGTGTTGCAGGTATCAGATTTGTTGTTTCGCTCATTCCGGCAGATACAAGGATCATGATAGCTATTATTGTAATAGTCGTTGCTTTTGCGGCTTTAATGGCATTGTTCATTCTTCCGGGATTGGCATTTTTGCGCACTATCGTTAAGCCCGTGAGAGAGCTCAGTGCGACCGCAAGAAGAATTGCTCAGGGCGATTACGAAACAAAGGTAGCGAAAAGATATGACGATGAGGTAGGCGAGCTTGCAGACAGCATTAATTATATGTCTGAGGAGATAAAAGCGTCCGACAATCTTAAAAACGACTTCATTTCATCAGTATCGCACGAGCTGAGAACTCCGCTTACCGCAATAAAGGGCTGGGCAGAAACAATGTCAATAGGCGAACCCGACCCCGTTACTATGAATAAGGGCTTGAACATCATTATAAACGAAACAGAGAGATTATCGAACATGGTTGAAGAGCTGCTCGACTTTTCAAGGATACAGAGCGGCAGAATGACTCTTGTAACAGGCAAGATGGATCTTTTGGCAGAGCTTGACGAGGCTGTTTATATGCTGGGAGAGCGAGCAAGAAACGAGAAAAAGGAATTTATTTACGATCACCCCGAGAATGTGACTGCCGTACTGGGTGACAAAAACAGACTGAGGCAGCTATTTATCAATATTATTGACAATGCTCTGAAATATACTCCCGAGGGCGGTGAGATCGGTATTAAAGTCGATGAGCATGACGAAATGATATTCGTTATTATCACAGATACGGGCTGCGGTATTAAAAAGGAAGATCTGCCGAGAATAAAGGATAAGTTCTACAAGGCAAATCAGACTGTAAGGGGCAGCGGCATAGGTCTTGCAGTTGCAGACGAGATAGTTAATCTGCATAAAGGAAAGCTCGAAATAGACAGCGTTGAGGGCGAGGGCACAACAGTTACGATAAGTCTTCCCGTGCTTGACAGTGACGACGAAAAAATATTGCAGGGCGATAACGTTTGAATGGCGTAAAGTGAAAGGAAAGAAAAGAAATGTCCGAAAATACAAAAATAAAGACCTCTATCGGTGGTTCTGCGCTGATAGAGGGTATTATGATGAGAGGACCGCAGAAAATAGAAGTCGCTCTCAGACTTCCGGATAAAACAATTTATACCGAAAATATTGAGTTTAAAACGATAGCAAGCATAAATAAATTTTTTGAATTACCTATGATTAGAGGCTTTGTTGCGCTTATAGACTCTCTCAGACTTAGTATGAAGTGTCTTATGCTTTCTGCCGATAAAGCGGCACAGGGAGAAGAAACGCAGGAAGAACCCTCTAAGTTTGAAAAGTGGATGACAGAGAAATTCGGAGATAACCTGTTTAATTTCATTATGACGGTGTCTATGATATTGGGCGTGCTTCTGGCAGTCGTTCTCTTTGTGTGGTTTCCGTCTTTTGTATTCAGCCTTATTGCAAAGGCTGCACCTGCTTTGGGAGAAGGAACTCTTGTGCGATCGCTGTTTGAGGGTGTGCTGAAAATCACTCTTTTTTTGGGGTATATAGTTGTTGTATCTCGTACTCCCGATATGAAAAGAACCTTCATGTATCACGGCGCAGAGCATAAAACTATTTTCTGTTATGAAAATCTTGAAGAATTAACAGTCGAAAATGTAAAGAAGTATAAACGCTTTCATCCGAGGTGCGGAACAAGCTTTATGATAATTATGCTCTTAGTGGGCGTTATTATCGGCTTGTTTATAACTACTCCGAATCCTCTGCTGAGAACTGCTATAAAGCTTTTATTGCTGCCCGTGTCTTGCGGAGTTGGCTATGAGCTGATAAAGCTGTGCGCAAAATACGACAATATATTCACTCGTATAGTTGCAGCTCCCGGCTTGCTTGCCCAGCGTATTACAACTATCGAACCCGATGACAGTATGATAGAAATAGCAATTGCGGCAATAAAGCCGGTTATACCCGAAAACGGCGAGGACAGAATATAATGACAATGACGTTATCGCAGGTCTATCGAAAAATCGAAACACTTCTGAATGAAAATGGTGTTCCCGATGCTGATATTGACGCTCTCTGTCTTATGGAGCATTTTTTTGGTGCAGACAGAACAAAGCTTATACTGCACGGAAACGAAAACGCAGACGAAAATTCTTATCAAAAGCTGTTTTCAGCCGCAGAGAAGCGTATGCAGGGAGTACCTCTGCAATATATAATCGGCAAATGGAATTTTATGGGATATGATTTCTATGTAGGGCAGGGCGTGCTTATTCCTCGTGACGATACAGAAATAGCCGCAGAAGAAGCGTGTGAGTTTGCGCTTAGCATTGACCGCCCGAAAATAATAGACTTATGCTCGGGCAGCGGCGCAATAGCAATAACCGTTGCGAAAACTGCCGTTAACAGTGAGGTAACGGCTCTCGAATACTCCGAAAACGCTTTGAACTACCTGAAAAAAAATATAGAGCTTAACCACGCATATAATGTCGTACCGTTTGCAGGTGATGTTACAAAGTGTGCAGACAGCTTTAAAGACGGAAGCTTTGATCTGATAGTATCAAATCCGCCGTATATCAGAAGTGAACAAATAGACACTTTACAGCGTGAATTGCAGTTTGAGCCGAGAATGGCTCTTGACGGCGGAAAAGACGGTCTGTTCTTTTATAGGGTAATAACCGAGATGTGGTATAAAAAGCTTAAAAGCGGCGGAAAGCTTTTGTATGAAGTCGGAGAGGATCAATGCGATGATGTGTGCAAGATATTAGAGAAGTACGGATTTGAGAATATCTCATTCAGACACGATCTTCACGGATACAAAAGAACCGTAAGCGGTTCTTTCTTTAAAGTGGAAAGTTGAAAGTGGAAAGTGGAATTATTTCCGATAGAATTTACAATGATGTACTATTAATGTACCATCGTTTGTTGTATGATTATGGTATGTTAAAGATATAACTACCTAAAATCGAAAGGATTGATAAATATGGCATTTGATAAAGAAAAGGCGCTTGATACTGCGCTTGCACAAATAGAAAAGCAGTTCGGCAAGGGCTCTGTTATGCGTATGGGTTCAAAAGAAACTATGAAGGTTGACGCTATTTCGACAGGCTCTCTGTCGCTTGACATAGCATTGGGCATAGGCGGACTTCCGAGAGGAAGAATTATTGAGATATTCGGACCCGAAAGCTCAGGTAAAACTACTCTTTCTCTGCACTGTATAGCAGAGGCTCAGAAGCAGGGCGGAACTGTTGCTTTTATTGACGTAGAACACGCATTAGACCCGGTATATGCCGAGGCAGTCGGCGTTAATGTAGATGATCTTCTTGTATCTCAGCCCGACACAGGCGAACAGGCTCTCGAAATTACAGAGGCTCTTGTTCGTTCCTGCGCAATTGACGCAATAGTTATAGACTCTGTTGCGGCTCTTGTTCCGAAAGCAGAGATCGAGGGTGAAATGGGCGATTCTCACGTTGGTTTGCAGGCTCGTCTTATGTCTCAGGCTTTGAGAAAGCTTACAAGCGCAATTTCAAAGAGTAACTGCGTTGCTATATTCATAAACCAGCTTCGTGAAAAGGTAGGCGTTATGTTCGGCAATCCCGAGGTAACACCGGGCGGCAGAGCGTTAAAGTTTTATTCTTCTGTTCGTATAGATATACGCAAGGGCGAGGCTATAAAGGTTGACGGAGAAGTAATAGGTTCTCATACAAAAGTAAAGGTAGTCAAAAACAAGATCGCACCGCCGTTCAAAGAGGCTGAGTTTGATATAATGTACGGCAAGGGTATCTCAAAAGAGGGAGAAATCGTCGATCTCGGTGTTCGTGCAGACGTTATCAAAAAATCAGGCGCATGGTTCAGCTATGGCGACAGACGATTGGCACAGGGAAGAGATAAGGTCAAAGAGCTTATCAAGAACGACCCCGCTCTTGCCGCAGAGCTTGAAGCTAAGATCATGGCTAATCTTGAAAATTTAGCACCCATTGCAAAATCATCAAAGTTTGCTAAGGGCAAATCGAAGAAAGACGCTATTGCCGAGGCAGAAGCTGAGGCAGCAATGCCGACGGAAAAACCCGAAGCAGTACCGGACATTTCGGAGATACCGCCGCAAACCGATGAAAGCCCTGCTCCCAAAAAGAAAAAGAGCATTGATATTGACGGCGAGTAATATATGAAGGTAACAGATATAATACCGGGACGAAAAAAATTAAGCACGCTGTATCTTGACGGTGAGATAGCCGCAGTGCTTGATACAAATGCATTGCTTGAAAGCGGCGTTGCGATAGGCTCGACCTTAGATGACGAGCAATATTCCGAGCTTGTGAGCAAATGCGAATACAGCCGTGCAAAGGAAAAAGCACTTTTTCTTCTCGGTATAAAGGACTACTCAAAAAAGCAGCTTCACGATAAGCTTATAAAAGAAGTATCGGCTGATACGGCTGATAAAGTCTGTGAACGGCTGGAAGAGCTTGGTTTGATTAATGATGAAAACTATGCACGAAGGCTGGCTCACGACCTTATACATATAAAAAAGCTTTCCGAAATGGGAGCTTTATATAAGCTCATAGAGAAGGGGATAAGCCGTGACGTATGCGAAAGCGTATTAGAGGAGTTTGAAACTGATCCTGTTGAACAGATAATTGAGCTTATCGAGAAAAAATACATAAATAAGCTTGAGGACGAAAAAGACCGCAGACGCACAGTTGCAGCTCTGCAAAGAATGGGGTACAGTTGGAGCGATATTAAAGAGGCGATAGAGCGGGAAATTGAAAATTGAAAATGGAAAATGTAAAATTATTGATCAACCAATTCATACAATGCTTTACTGAGATTTTTATGATGACTCAATTTTCCATTTTCCACTTTCAGCTTTAAAGAAATAGGAGGGCATTAAAATGCCGTATACCGTAGGAATGGTCAGCTTAGGCTGTGCCAAAAACCGTGTAGATGCCGAAATGATGCTTTATACATTAAAGCAGGCAGGCTACAAGATAGTAGAAGAAGCCGCAATGGCTGATGTTGCAATAATCAACACATGCGGC
>JAFOMO010000188.1 GCA_017418905.1 Clostridia bacterium
ATGTCTAAAAAGAAAAACGGCAAGCCGCTTTGTAAAAAGTGTGCAGATGCACAAAGAACAGAACAGGTAAACATCAACGACATTTGAGTGCTTGACGGTGAAAGGAGGTGATTTCATCATGGAATATGCTATCGTCAGTACAGGAAGCAAGGGAAATTGTGTTATTATCGGCGGTAAAGTAATGGTTGACATCGGCGTATCATATAAGGCAATAAAGCCGTATATCAAAGATTTACAACTCGTTTTGCTCACGCACGCTCACGGAGACCACATTAAGCCGTCAACTATCCGCAGATTGCAAGAAGAACGCCCGACATTACGGTTCGGATGCGGAAAATGGCTGTTACAGTCAGTTTTAGCTTGCGGAGTGCCGAAATGGCGAGTGGATATATACTCACCGAACATCAAAAACAGGTACTCAAACAGTCTCGAGCTGACAATGATACCGACAAAGCATAATGTCACGAATTGTGCATACAAAATCGGCATTGACGGCGAAAAAATCTTTTATGCGACTGATTGTAATAACTTGGACGGCATTGACGCAAAAGGTTACGACCTGTACATGATTGAAGCCAACTATGAGGATGAGGAAATTCAGCAGAGAATAGCCGAAAAAGAAGCAAACGGGCAATATGTGTATGAGTATCAGGTGTTAAATAACCATTTGTCAAAAGCGAAAGCCGATGAGTTCATCGGCGAGAACGCAGGAGTAAACAGCAGATATGTGTATCTGCACGGACATGGAGGGGTTAATTTTGAGTAAATACAAATATCCATATGTTCCTAAAGAATATTATTCTGCCGTAATGTTTGCTTGCAAGTTGATAAGAGAAAACGGATATTTTAACAAAGCTATAAAAACGGCGGCAAAATATTATGATGTTGATGAAAGTACCCTCGAAAAGCATGTTAGAGCAAGACAAGGGGCAGGGCAAAAGGGAAGTACACGCAAATATCATTATTTTGTCTTATTTTGCGTTAATGACTATCAACAAATGGATGATTGTGGCTCATTTAATTCGTGGTATTATACAGAAGAGGATTATCGAAAATATTCTTATGTCGCCATTAAAAAAGCGACAACAGAGGATAATGCAAAAAGAGCTTTGCAAAATCTTTCTAAAGACTATCTGTATCATGGTGGAGAATGTGACACGATATTCAAGGTTGAAAAGTATGATACAGAACAGCAGGCAAAAGATCGGCAAGACAGCATAAAAACATGGGAGCAATTCAAAAAAGCCGCAGGCTTAAAATTTGAAGATGGGAGAAAAATAAACTATGAATAATGTATCACTTATCGGCAGACTTACAGCAGACCCAGAACTCAAACGCACACAGTCAGGACTTGCAATGACACGTTTCAGCGTTGCAGTTGACAGACGTGTAAAGCAGGGAGAAGAAAATCAGGCAGATTTTATCAATATAATTGCATGGCGGCAGACAGCAGAGTTTATCTGCAAGTATTTCTCAAAAGGTCAGCGTATCGCACTGACGGGCAGAATACAGACAGGCAGCTATACAGACAGCGAGGGCAAAAAACGCAGCACTTTTGATGTTATTGCCGAAAATGTCGAGTTTTGCGACAGCAAAAACAGTCAGAAAACAGATACAAAGTCTATTGAGGTTGAGAACACAGCGGATTTTGAACAGATGCCAGATGATAAAGACCTGCCGTTCTAACGGTTAAAAACGAAAGGAGAAAACTATCTATGAAAGAGATTAAAGTAAAAATCAGGTTTATTGAGGAAGCACTCGGAACACTCCCAGCTAACAAAAAGGTGTACAGCGACTTTATAGCTTCGCTTGCACCGGATGCCGCAACACGAGAGGAAGAAATAGCAAACGCAGGTGTTGAGGAGTATGCAGAAAAGCAGGTCACAGTATTTGCGAGGAATGAAAAGGGCGAA
>JAFOMO010000189.1 GCA_017418905.1 Clostridia bacterium
CTTGTGCATTTATGCTTGTCTAATTCGTCCTGTGTGTCGTTGCAATACCTTGAAATACGACAGTATTCCTGCGGCATTGCGCCTAACACAGAACAAATTATTCTGCGCCTAAATTGCACAACTTATTCCTACACAGTTCCTTACTTTCAAATCTGAAAAGTCCGATTGTTCAGTTTTCAAGGTTCTTTTTTAAAGACAAGGCACAATTTTTTAATGATTCCGAAGAGATCATTCCTTACAATAAGAAAAGCTGCTGTGTGTGCCTTTATATGACAGCTCCCGAAGGAGTGTGTCAACTTGACCCGGCGAAAATATGCCGAAAAAAACAAGGCTCGTTTAATACATTTAACGTGACAGGTTAAACTTATAATGTTTTGCTGTTAGAGCCTTTATATGACGGCTCCCGAGGGAGTATGTCAACATACCCCGGCGCATTTGCGCTGACTTTTTTGTGAGTGTTTTCTTTGACAGGTTTTACACGGCACTTAAAGAAAGCTCTCCTGTTACAATTCAGTATAATTGCTGTTTGTGCCGAAAAGACAAGGCTCGTATCTTGCTTAGGTTTTCAGTCTAATAGAAATGTTTGCTGCTTGAGCCTTTTTGTGCAAGGCACTTATATCGTTCAATCGAATTTTATGAGTATCTCATAAAAGCCATTTAGCGAGTTCGACAGATCATTTGATTTGCTGTTAGTGCCTTTGAATGACATCTCAAAAAAGTGTCATTAATATCTTTTTCCATTCTCTCTTTGACCCAACACATATGACATCAAAAAGCAAGGCACTGACATCAAATGTATTTTTTGCGGATCAAAGAAAAGAATAATACTCCAAAAATCGTTTTGGATCGCTGTATGTGCCTTTTGTGATTATTATTATAGACCATTGTCTGCCAATAATCACGGAAAAAAAGCTGCGAACTTAGGAACTGTGAAGAAATAACTTTTAAATTAGACAAGCAGAAATGAAAAGTTATTGATGAACAGTTCCTTAAGGTCTCCTCTAAAACACTATCCTTTTGAATACTCCGCCCATTCTCCGCATTTCACAAAGCCTAAAGAATCGTAAAGCTTTATCGGGTCTTCCCTTTGAAGATATATTTTTTTATCGCCTGTACCGTACTTCTGAAGTATTACCCTTAAAACAGCTTCTGCCATTCCTCTTTTTCTGTACTTCTTTTTTGTTGCAACACAGCTTATTATCATTGCATAATCAGTTTTATATGTAACAAAGGCTGTAGAAACAGGCTCGTTATACTCATTTAATATCGCATATATTTCGGATGTGTAATGACGTATACCGTGTGACATACTAAGAAAGAAGCTTTCAAAATCAATATTCTTTATATTGAACACTTTGACGAGAAGATCATATATCTTTCTTAAAGCTGACATATCACTCGATACCTGTTCTACCTTATACATACCGTTATCATAAATATCAGTCCCGACAAAAACCATAATTTCTCCGGATTTTTTCTGCATACCGATAT
Organism: Clostridia bacterium; assembly: GCA_017418905.1. Classification (GTDB taxonomy): domain Bacteria; phylum Bacillota; class Clostridia; order Oscillospirales; family Acutalibacteraceae; genus RUG592. The sequence goes on from JAFOMO010000189.1 coordinate 1,492, forward strand.
TCTGCGGCAAAAGCTCTGCGACGCTGCGGCACTGGATCTTTGCAGGAGAGATCATCTGCACAAATTCACGGACTTCTGTAACATCATACGGCTCACCGCAAATTATCATTGTACCGAAATACAAACAAAAGGCGGCATATGCACCATTATTTTCGTCACGCTGTATCCAGAAATCGAGGAAATTATACTTCTTTCCGCTGTATGAGCTTCTGAGAGCGATTATTCTTGTTCCGAAAGGGTCTGCTCTGCACAGTCTGTTCAGTTCTATGTCGAACTGTTCTGTGTTATCGTCTGTATATATCATAGTTTTCCGCCTGCGGCAGCCTCGGCAAGATCGCAGACAATGCCGAACACTGCGTTTATATCTTCTTTGTAAGCCACTGTATGAGGTGAGTGTAAATATCTGCACGGCAATGACACCGCAATTGTACGCACTCCGCCTTTAGAGGTTGAAATAACGCCCGAATCGTTGCCGCCTGCAACGGCTCTTTTTGCCTGAGCCTTTACGCCCATTCTCTTTGCAGACCTGAAAGCCTCATTATACATAGCTTTATCGTATATTGCTCGCCTGTCCATAAACGATATTACAGCTCCCTCTCCCAATGTGCAAACGTGCTTTGCTTCGTCAACCTCGGGTATATCGGCGGCTGTGGTAGTTTCTACAACTATCGCATACTCTGGATCGACTGTATATGCGGCAGTTTTCGCCCCTCGCAAGCCTACCTCCTCTTGTACTGCAAAGGTAAAGTACATATCATAGGGCAAGTCGCTTTTTATCATTTCTATGAGTACAAGGCAGCCTGCCCTGTCGTCAAGTGCTTTTGTTATGACCGCTGTATCTGTTTCCTCGTAATAGCCCTCAAATGCGGCTAACTCGCCTATCTCGATATTTTCTTCGGCATTCTTTTTATCCTTTGCGCCTATATCTATATACATTGCGTTAAGCTTTGGTATCTCGTTTTTATTGCTTGCGGAAAGATGAACAGGCTTTATTCCGAACACACCGTTTAAACCTGAGCTGCAAAGGCGAACTTTTTTTCCTAAGATCACTCGCCTGTCTATGCCGCCAACCTCGTCAACCGTAAGTGTACCGTCACTGTTTATACCTGTGATAATGAAGCCTACTTCGTCCATATGCGCTGAGATCATAAGCTTTTTTGCGGCTGCCTGTCTGCCCTTTTTAAAAGCAATTATATTTCCGCTGCTGTCAACAGTTAATTCATCAACATGATCTTTTATCTCATTAAGTATTATTTGACGAACATCTTCTTCTCCCGAAGAAACACCGTTTGCCAGACACAGCTTTTTCAATAATTCCATATTCATGTTATTCACCTTTACAGCAAGCTTTTATGTATTCGTATATCAATCGTGATACATATTCAATATCATTGATACTGACTATCTCTGCATTTGTATGCATATTCCTTTGCGGAACAGAAACTACCGCTGTCGGTATTCCGCTGCGTGTTACCGATATTTTGTCTGCGTTTGTACCGGTAATACCGCCTGTTACCTCATACTGATACGGAATATCATTTTCCTTTGCAAGCTCTGTAAGCTTTTTATACATATCCTTTGACAATACAGGGGAAATGCAGATCATACCGCCCTTATCAAGCTCGCCGCTTTCGCTCGGTGACACTCCGCTCTGCATTGCAAAGCTTACGTCAACGCATACAGCCTCATCGGGGAACAGTTCAAAAGCGGCAGTCATTGCGCCTTTTCCGTATGTTTCCTCTTGTGATGAAAAAGCAAAGGTCACGCCGCTGGTTACGGGGTTTTCTTTTATCATCTGAGCAACTCTTATAAGAACAGCGCAGCCTGCCCTGTTGTCTGTACAGCAGCACGAAAAGCGGTTATTCAGCAATGCGGAAGGAGTAACGTCAAATGAAACAGTATCGCCTAAAGAGACGATCTCTTTCACCTTATCGGCAGACAATCCCGTATCTAAGTATATACTATCGGGAGACGGTGCTTTATCCTCTCCGCCGTCCGATAAATGCGGCGGCATACAGCAGGACACTGCCGTTATTTCTCCGCTGTCGGTTATCACCTTAAAGCGTGTATCGGGTATAACTCTCATATCCATACCGCCGCAGGGCGAAGCCTTCAAAAATCCTTTGTCGTCTATATAAGTAACAACAAAGCCTATTTCGTCAAGATGTGCGTCAAGCATTATATTATGCTTTTGAACATTACCAACCTGCGCTATGACATTGTTGTTTTTATCTATATACACATTATCAGACAAAGGTTTCATCTCGTCTGAGATCAGACTGCATATGCTGTCTTCTCTGCCCGAAACGCCCTTTGCATTGCAAAGTCTTTTAAGTAGATCGATCATTTTTACAACCTCACAGAGAGTTTACGATATTCTTGAAGTGTTCGCCTCGCTCTTCAAAGTTTTTGTAAAGATCAAAGCTTGCACTTGCAGGCGACATTGATACAATATCTCCCTTTTGTGCGGCATTTCGTGCGGCATTTACTGCCTGCTCCATATTTTCAACTTCGATTATTACGGGGTTATTCTCTGAATAGCCCTTTGCAGACAAGATCGCCGCTTTTATCTTCGGTCCTGTTGCGCCCATAATTATTGCTGTTTTTACCTTTTTGGTAATAAGCTCGCCCAACTCGGTATAATCAAGGTGCTTATCGTAACCGCCCAATATTACTATTATCTTTTCATCATACAGAGAAAGCGTACCCAATGCCGTTCTTGTGGGGCTTGAAGCTATTGAGTCGTTATAGTATTTAACGCCGTCAAGCTCTCTTACAAACTCGTTTCTGTGGGCAACTCCGCCAAACTCTTTGGCAACCTTTACGATCGACTGTACAGACACAATATCCCATACAGCGCAAATGGCTGCCAGGTAGTTTTCAACATTGTGAAGTCCCGGAATTTTAATATCGTCTTTATTCATAATGTATGTTTCAACACCGTTTTTCACAAAGACAATATCTCCGTTATCTTTCATATATGCTCCGTTTTCAACACTTTGTCTGCGTGAGAATTTATACAGAGTACCTCTTACATCAGTTGAAAAGCTGTTTGAAATATCGTTATCAAGATTAAGCACACTTCTTGAAAAAGCGTTCTGATGAAGTACGATATTCTTTTTTGAGTCTATGTATTCCTGCATATCCTTATGTATATCAAGGTGATTAGGTGCTAAGTTGGTTACAACGGCAATGTCGGGACTGTTTCTCATTGAGATAAGCTGAAAGCTTGAAAGCTCGACAACTGCGTAATCATCGCTTTCAATTGTTTCTATCTCGGGTAAAAGCGGTTTTCCGATATTGCCGCCTAAGTGTACATTTTTTCCCTCTGCTTTGAGCATTTCCGATATAACGGTAGTTGTAGTAGTTTTGCCGTCACTGCCCGTTACTGCGATCATCTTGCAGGGGCACAAGTCGAAGAACACCTCCATTTCGGAAGTAACAACAACGCCTTTATTGCGCATTTGCACAAGCTCATCCATATAATAGCGCATTCCGGGGGTACGGAATACAATATCTGCGTCAAGGTCTGATAAGTAATTCTCGCCCACGCATAATGCTGCGCCTGCGTTTACTGCTTCAGCTGCCTGTTCTCCCAATTGTTCCTCAGTTCTTTTGTCACAAGCCGTTACCTTTGCTCCGTATTTTGCAAACAAAGATATAAGCGGAAGATTACTTCTGCCTATTCCGATGAGCGCAATTTTCTTTCCGTTAAGACTATTTAAAAAGCTTTCTATTCTGTTATCCATTTTCAAAACCTCACTCAGTTGTAGAATACTCTCTAAAATATTATTATATGCGAATTTCCCGGAAATTTCAATAATGCTTAATACGATTTACGAAAAAAATACAGCTAAATCTTGAATATACAACCGAATTGTATTATAGTAATAATAATACATACCAAAGAGGTAAACATTATGATCTATGACTTCTTAGAGATAGACAGAGAATCAAGTAATCTTTTGTACGAACAATTATACGAAAAAATAATAAAGGCTATTTCGGAAAAAGAGCTTGTAAAGGGCGATAAGCTTCCGTCTCTCAGACATTTATCGGAAAGTCTGAATATAAGCCGTACTACCGTACAAACTGCATACGATCAGTTATGCGCCGAGGGGTATATCAACAATGCGCCGAAAAAAGGATATTTTATAGAAGCGGACACTCAGATAATTTCTGCCGAAACAGTTCATAATCCAACTCAAAAAAACACCGTTATTGAAAATGCACCCGTTGTTTTTGACTTTTCAAGCTCGGGCATTGATCCGAATTATATTGATATGAAATACTGGAGAAGATGTGTTTCAGAAATACTTACAAGACAAAATGAAGTATCTTCATACGGTGACCCGCAAGGAGAGCTTGAACTGCGCAAGGCACTTTGTTCATACTCCAAAAATGTAAGAGGAACAAACATCTCCCCAAACAGAATAATTATCGGCGCAGGTACTCAGGCACTGCTCTCTGTTCTGCTCGGTATCTGCACTGAATACGGAAAAGATGCCGCTATTGAAAAGGGATTCTTTCCTCAGGGCGAACAGATATTCAAAGATCACAGCTTTTCAATGACTGCGCTTAAAGCAGATAAAAACGGAATAATTCTTGACGACACGGTAAAAAGCAGAATACTTTTTATAAATTCATCGGGAAGCATCAGAGGTTCTGCGCCGCTTTCGATAAACAAGCGAAGTGAGATAATAGCATGGGCAAACTCGCATGACGCAATAATCATTGAGGACGATTACAACGGAGAACTCAGATACACTTCAAAACCAATACCTGCGCTTCAGGGCTTATGCAGCGACAGAGTTGTATATATAGGAAGCTTTTCTAAGCTGCTCTTGCCCTCTGTAAGAATAGGTTATATGATAATACCCGATATATTGACTGATCGGTATAATCAATGCGGCAATTATTACAATCAGACTTCATCAAAAATCGAACAGCTTGCACTTGCGGAGTATATCAACGCAGGCAGACTTTATAAGCAGCTAAGAAAGCTCCGAAAAATCTATGCACAAAAAAGCGATATTCTGTCAAGCAGTATAAAAACACATTTCGGACAGTCGGTAATGATAGATATTATAGAAACTGCATTGTGCGTGAGAATAAAGCTGAGATCGGATAAAAGTCTTGATTGGCATATAGGGCAGGCATTACAAAACGGTATAAAATTGGGAAAATGCAGGGAGAAAAACGGAGTTAAGTATTTTTATCTTTCATTTTCGGGTATAAGTGCGGAAAACATTGACAATGCGGTTATTGCGCTAAAAAAGGCTTGGCAATAATAGTACTGCTCTCAAATTAAAATCTTTAAGTCTTTTCTGTCTAATTTCCGCAATACATCGTCATCGACCTTGAAATACGTCAGTATTCCTGCTGTCTCTTCCTCGTCTTGCGAAAATTATACTCGAAAATGCTTTTAAAGCTTTTAATCTGAGATCAGTACAAGACGGCTGCAAACAGATCGCAGCCGTCATTTTTTTAGTATTATTTATTCACTATCCACAACTTAAGGGAAAATCGTGATTTTAAGAAAATCATTTTGTGGCTTTAATTCAGCATTCTTTGATGTATCGCTGTACTCAAAAAATGCTTAAGTTGTGGACAGTGATTATTTATTCACCTATCATATCAAACAGATCTTGTTCCGATATTATTTTTACACCCAGAGTTTGTGCTTTTGTAAACTTACTGCCCGGGTCTTCTCCTGCCAATACATAATCTGTCTTTTTCGATACGGAAGATGTGACCTTTCCGCCGTGTTCCTCAATTATCTTTGAGGCTTGATTTCTCTTCAAAGTCGGCAGAGTACCTGTCAATACAAAAGTCTTGCCCGAAAATGTTGACTTTACATCATTTGTCACGGGTTCGGTCATATTCACTCCGAGAGTGCGAAGCTCTTCTATCATCACCTTGGTTTTATCAAGAGAAAAATAATTGACTACACTTTGCGCCATTGCGTCGCCTATTCCGTCAATAACAAGAATATCGTCCTCTTTTGCGTTCATAAGGCTGTCAATATCGGGAAATTTTGTACATATAAGCTTTGCCGCCTTTTGTCCGACAAGCCTTATTCCCAAGCCTGTTACAAGCCTGCTGAGCGGATTTTGTTTTGATTTCTCAATTGCTGAGATAATATTATTTGCCGATTGATCTCCCATTCTTTCAAGCGTACTGATATTTTCGGCTTTCAGCTTATACAGGTCTGCGGGAGAATTGACAAGTCCGCTGTTTGAGAGAAGCTCGAGTACGGCAGGACCAAGACCGTCAATATCCATAGCGTCTCTTGATACAAAATGTATAAGATGACGCATAAGCTGTGCAGGACATGACGTATTTGTACAGCGAACTGCGGCGTCGCCCTCTACTCGTACAACAGGTGATCCGCACGACGGGCAGACTGTCGGCATTTTATAAGGCTGTGTATTCTCTCCCCTCTGCTTGAGCGCAACTACCTCGGGGATTATTTCACCTGCTTTTCTCAGTATAACAGTATCGCCTATGCGAATATCTTTAGCCTTGATAAAATCTTCATTGTGCAGCGTTGCACGGCTGACTGTTGTACCTGCAAGAAGAATAGGGTCAAAAACACCTGTCGGCGTAAGAACGCCTGTTCTGCCGACATTGATCTCTATCTCTCGAAGAACCGTTTCTTTTTCCTCGGGCGGATACTTGTAAGCCTCTGCCCAGCGTGGGAATTTAGCGGTAGAGCCTAATTCTTCTCTTTGCGAGATGTTATCTACCTTTATTACTGCGCCGTCTATCGGAAAATCAAAATTTCCTCTTTCTTCTCCTATACGCTCTATCTCTTGTATTACGTCCTCGATATTATCGTATGAATTGTAGAAAGGAGCCGTTTTGAAGCCCAACTCACCGAGAAAATCTATTGACGCTTTATGTGAGGCAAGCTCTGTGCCTATGACCTGCTGAATATTAAATACAAATATGTCAAGATCTCTCTGTGCTGTAATTTTTGAGTCCTTTTGTCTTAATGAGCCTGCGGCGGCATTTCTCGGATTTTTAAAGGGCTTTTCTTCGTGCTCCTCCTGATATTTGAGAAGTTTTTCAAAGCTTTCCTCAGACATATATACCTCGCCCCGAACTTCGAGATATTCAAGCGGCTTAGACAGACGCAGAGGCAAACTTTTGATAGTCTTTAAGTTGTCTGTAATATCTTCTCCGACTCTGCCGTCACCTCTTGTAGAGCCTCGCACGAATAAGCCGCTGCGGTACTCCGCAGATACCGATAAACCGTCAAACTTCGGCTCTACAACATACACGGGATTACTGACAACTGCCGAGACCTTGCGGTCAAAATCTCTCAGTTCGTCATATGAAAAGGAATCGTGCAGACTTTCCATAGGTACGATATGCTCAACGGGAGAAAACTTTTCCGAACGCTCTCCGCCTACGTTTCTTGCGGGAGAATCTTCCTTTGCAAGCTGTGGATATTCAGCCTCAAGGTTTTCAAGCTCACGCAGAAGCTTATCGTATTCAAAGTCGCTTATTTCGGGGGAATCCTGATCGTAATACAGCTTATTGTGATGTCTTATTTCATTTGTCAAAAACTCTATTCTTTTTTTTGCAGATTCAAAATCCATTTTATTCACCGCACCTATTTATCAATTGTTTACCGCAGATGTATTTCTTTCTTTTAAATATGTTGATTCAAGATCAGCTAAATGAAGCTTTACTGCCAAAGGATATTTTTCATAAGCCTGACTTACACAAAAGCCGTTAGGTCCGTCAAATTCGCCCATATGCCAGCGAATAGCTATAGCTTCATCAGGCTTTAAGCGCATAAAACGCTCTATGAGAAATACTGATTTTTCACCATGCCCGAAAGGAAATTTATCTTCAATAGCGTAATACGGCACCTTTTCCCATTTTCCCGTTTCCTCGTTTTTTACGTTTCGGGTAGATGTTTTATAAAAGCCCGTTTTGCACAAGTCATGAAGCAGTGCGCAGATCGCAAAGCTTTCGGGATTATCTCCCTCTTCAAAGTACCTATCTACCATAACCTTATATACGCTCAGACTATGCATAACAAGCCCCTCATTACAAGCGCAGTGATATTTCGTGCTTGCAGGAGCAGTAAAGAAATCTGTTTTATTTTCGAGCCAATCTAAAAGCTCAGACGCTCCGGGACGTTCAACCTTTTCTTTGAATATCTCTAAAAACTCTTCTTTGTAACTCATTTTCTATCCTCCTCAGATGATATATAAAAAGGCACCCCAAAAAAGGATGCCTTATTATTATATTGATTTATACTGCTCTCTAATTAAAATCTTTAATTCTTTTCGGTCTGATTTCCGCAATACGTGCGTCTGACCTTGAAATACGTCAGTATTCCTGCGGTCTCTTCCTCGTCTTGCAAAAATCATCCTCGAAAATCTTTTTAAAGCTTTTAATCAGAGATCAGTATTACAGAAATATTATTCTTCTGTTTCGTCTGCTGTTTCAGCCTCTTCAGCCTTGTCTGCAAGAAGTGCTCGGATTGAGAGAGAAACCTTCTTCTCGTCATTCTTGATCTCTGTGATCTTAGCCTTAACAACTTCACCGACTTTAAGCTCATCTTCGGGCTTGTCGATTCTGCGGTCTGCGATCTGAGAGATGTGAATAAGACCTTTTACAGTAGGAATGATAACTGCAAATGCACCGTAAGATGTCATGCCGTCGATAGTAACATCAACAACATCGCCAACCTTGTAGTTGTTTACAAAGATGTTCCACGGATTGTCTTCTTCTTTTCTGTAACCGAGAGAAATGTTCTTCTTCTCTCTGTCGATAGCCTTTACATATACCTCAACGGTATCGCCCTCGTTAACTACCTCAGAGGGAGTCTTGATCTTGTTCCAAGAAAGCTCGGAAATGTGAATAAGACCGTCAACTCCGCCCAGATCAACAAAAGCACCAAACTTTGCAAGATTCTTAACTGTACCTGTATACTTCTTGCCAACCTCAACGCTGTTCCAGAACTCTTCTTTAGCAGCCTTGTTCTTCTCGCTGAGTACGCTGCGAATTGAACCTACAGCGTTCTTTCTTCTGTTCTTGTCGTTGATCTCGATAATTCTGAACTCTACAGTCTTCTTAACAAGATCCTCCAAAGAATCGTTTCTTCTGAGTGTTGCCTGTGAAGCAGGGATAAACACTCTTACATCATTGGAGATAACATTAAGTCCTCCCTTTGTAAGACTTGTTACAACACCTGTGATAATATCTTTGTTGTTGTAAGCAGTTTCGATAGCTTCCCAATTCTTGTTAGCGTCTACACGCTTCTTTGAAAGCTTCATAATGCCGTCCTGGTCGTTTGTCTTCATGATGAGAAGCTCAAGCTCGTCGCCCGGCTTAACCAGGTCTTCGGGCTTTGCGTTGGGGTCGTTTGAAAGCTCTTCGGCAGGGATATAACCTGTCTGCTTTCTGCCCACTACATCAACATAAACGCCGTTAGGCTCAACGCTTGCAACTGTACCTTTGACTCTGTCGCTGGTAGACGTACTATACTCCTCCATCATTTCTTCAAAACTTTGCTCGTTTTCAGCTACTCCTTCGGATCCAATACTCATTCTATCCAGTACCTCCTTAATTATGCTCGCCGGTGTGGATGCCCCGGCAGTAATGCCTATTTTTTCGTCCCCCCGGAAAGAAATGTGCTCAAGCTCGCCAGCTGTTTCGATTAGATATGTGGTCTTACACGTTCTTCTGCATATATCATACAGCTTATTCGTGTTGGAACTGTGTCGTCCGCCTATTACTATCATTACATCTGATTCTTTTGCCAACTCATTTGCATCAATTTGTCTTTGTGAGGTCGCATTACATATTGTATCAAAAAATTTTGCATTTGTACATAGGTTTTTGAATATTTTTTTACATTTTTTCCATTCCTCCAAGTCAAATGTAGTCTGAGCAACAACACTCAGAGGTTCATTTTTCTTTTCAGGAAATTTCTGTAATAATTTCTCCAATTCGTCCTGATTTTTAAAGGTAAACACATCCGATGAACAATGACTTATTATTCCCTTGACCTCGGGATGCTCGCAGTCACCTGCAATGAATATGTCATCATTCAAAGCAGACTGCTTTGCTGCTATCTTATGTATTTTTGATACAAAAGGACAGGTAGCGTCTGCATACGGAATGTCATTCTCTTCAAGACGCCTATATACATCTTTGCCTACTCCGTGTGAACGTATCACAAGAGTTTTGCCGTTTTCAGTTTCAAGCGGATCATCAACGGCAAATATACCCCGCTGTTCAAGCTCGTTTACAACTTGCTTGTTATGAATAATAGGTCCAAGCGTACAAACGCTTACACCTTTATCAGCCAATTCGTTTACCATAGTTACAGCACGGTTCACACCAAAGCAAAAGCCTGCGCTGTCTGCAACTTTTATTTTCATTTATTCTTCCTTTTTTTGTTTTCTCTTTTTGCCGTCAAATTCTTCACGGTGTTTCTTTCTCATATCGGCAATTATTTCCATTACCTTTTTTGCGGCTTCTCTGTATTCTCTGTTCGTACCCTCTTTAACACCCAGCTCCTCGCAGGTTATAGGTTCTCCGAACATTACCTTTGTTTTTTTGAACGGTGTGAAAAATCCTGTTCTCGGAGTGATACAGCAAGGTGTGATAGGAGTGTTTGTCTGATGTGCTATAAGTATAGCACCGGCATGAGCACGTCCCAATTCGCCTGTTTTTGAACGTGTACCCTCTATAAAAACACCTACGCAGTCATTATCGTCAAGAAGCTTTTTTGCGTTCTCGATCGCTCTGCCGCCGTCGTTGCCTCTTGTTACGGGAAAAGCTCCGAGTGATCTTATAAAATCAGCACCCCACTTATTACCCTCAAAAAGCTCGGTTTTTGCCATAAAGCAGATCATTCTCCACTGGCTGTAATCAAGTATCGCAGGGTCTAAAACATGAACATGGTTGCTGCAAACTATCATTTTCCCCTTTTTGGGCAGCTTATAGCCGTTTTGTACCTCTAAAGGGTAAATTACAGTAAAAAGAATAGCTGCAAGCACTCTTGCAAAAGGATAATACAAAGGTTTTCTTGTCATAATATCAATACCTCGCAACACAAAAATTAATCATTATATTTCTCTCGGATAACATCAAGAACAGCGTTGACCGACTGAGAAAAGTCAAGATCAGAGGTATCAATGATAACAGCGTCATCGCAGGGCTTTAGAGGAGCTATTTCTCTGTGAGTATCCTGATGATCTCTGTAAATAAGCTTCTCTAATATATCATTATACACTACTTTTTCTCCTTTTGCAAGTAGTTCTTTGTATCTTCTTTCTGCTCTTTGCTCGGGAGAAGCCGTAATAAAGATCTTTACATCAGCATTAGGCAGTACGACTGTTCCTATATCACGTCCGTCCATAACGACGTTGTTTTCTCTTGCGAGGTCACGCTGTAAATCAAGCAAAAACGCACGTATCATGGGGATTTTTGAAATATCAGACGCTCCCTTCGATACTTCCTCTGTGCGGATCTTGTCATTGACATTTTCACCGTTCAGAATAACATTTTGAACGCCGTCTTGAAACTCGATATTTATCTTAGTCATATTCAACATATTTTTTAACGAAATTTCGTCATTAATATTTATCTTATTTTTTATAGCAGAATAAGCAAGCGATCTGTACAAAGCACCTGTATCTATATGAATAAAACCCATACGCTTTGCAGCCTCTTTGCTGACAGAGCTTTTTCCTGCGCCCGAAGGACCGTCTATTGCAACATTAAACATAATAACACCTCTAAATTGATATTCCTGCAAGATAGCCTGTTGAAAAAGCTATCTGCAAATTAAATCCGCCCGTATAGGCGTCAACATCTATTACTTCCCCCGCAAAATAAAGTCCTTTGCAAAGCTTTGACTCCATTGTTTTTGGGTTTATTTCCTTTACGCAAACTCCGCCCGAAGTTACGACAGCCTCATCTATCGGACGAAACTCCTTGAAGGTCAAGGTCAAGTTCTTCAATATAGCTAAAAGAGAAAGCCTTTGTGCCTTTGTGATCTCATTGCACTTTATATGCGGCGGTATTCCCGAAAGCTCGATAACGGTAGGAATGAGCTTCTTAGGCAGAAGCTCCGACAGCGAGTTAATAATATCCCTGTTGATATTCTTCTCAATATCCTTCCGGAGTCTTTTATCGAGCTGATCTATGCTCAGAGCAGGCTTTAAGTCGATAACAATTATATACTCACTGCATTTTTTTGTATTCATATGTGCGCTTGCGCTGAGTATAACAGGACCCGTAACACCGAAGTGTGTAAACATCATTTCTCCGAAATCGCTGAACACCGGTTTATTCTTATCATTCAGTATTTTCAAAGAAATATTTTTCAGTGAAAGTCCCTGTAACTGAGAACACCATTTTTCGTTTACAACAATAGGCACAAGCGACGGTTTAATATCTGTAACAGTGTGTCCTGCCTGTTTTGCAAGAACATATCCGTAACCTGTTGACCCTGTCTGAGGGTATGAGCAGCCGCCGCAGCATATTACAACGGCGTCCGAATTATAAGTATTATTCTCAGTCTTTACTCCCGTTACAGCACCCTGTTCAATAACAAGGTCTGTGACGTCCCCGTTTATCAGTTGTATATGATACTTTCTGATAAGCCTGAAAAAGCAGTCTATAATATCCATAGACTTATCCGACACAGGAAATACCCTCTGTCCTCTCTCTGTTTTGAGAGGTACACCGTTTGATTCAAAAAAGCTCATTGTATCCTGCGGAGAAAATGCCGCAAACGCACTATACAAAAAGCGGCTGTTTGAGATAACGGACGAAATCAGAGTATCGGTATCGCAGTTATTTGTTACATTACATCTGCCTTTGCCTGTTATGAGCAGCTTTCTGCCGATTTTTGGGTTACGGTCAAACAGCAGTACCTTAATACCCCTTTGTGCAAGGGTAACGGCAGTCATACAGCCCGAAGCACCTGCGCCGATCACTATTACAGTTTTACTCGCCTGAGTCATCGGCAGCACTCTCCCCATTCTTTATATATAGATCGTACCTATCCCATATACTTTCAAGCTGTTTAAACGTCTGAGTTACCTCGTCACGCTTTTGTTCAACGGTAGCCACTATAAGGGCATTAATTAAACTCAGCGGCGCTACAAGAGAATCGACAACAGACGCCATATCGCTTTTAGCTATTAAAACGCAGTCGGAAACCTTTGTAACGGGAGATGTCATACTGTCTGTAATAGCGATAACGTGTGCCCCCTGCTGAGAGGCAAAACGCATTGCCTCGACAGTTGATGAAGAATACCTCGGAAAGCTTATACCTATCAGAACATCCTGTTTATCTATTCTGAAAAGCTGTTCATACATCTGGGTTTTGCTTGTTGTTTCGATTATTTTCACATTTCCGAATATAAGCTCGAAATAATAGCCTAAAAACCTTGCAAGCGCAAAAGAGCTTTTTACGGCAAAGATATAAATAGTTCTCGCATTTACAACTGCGTCAACGGCTTTTACAAACGAATCGTTGTTGTTTTCGTCCATAGTCTTTTTTATGAGCTTTATGTCTTGGTTCAGTACGCTTGTGAGTACATCGCCGTAATCTATTCTGTTTGACGCAACGTCTATTCTCTGAACAGAGGTAAGCTTATCACGGATCATTTCCTGCATTGCAAGCTGCAGCTCGGGATAACCCTCATAACCTATCTCTGCGGCAAACCTCACAACTGTCGATTCGCTTACTCCTACATTTTCACCCAACTTTGAAGCGGTCATATAAGCCGCTTTATCGTAATGTGATTCAATATATTCCGCAATAAGCTTTTGTCCCTTTGAAAGGCTGCCCTTTGATGTATTGATTCTGTCCAATAAGTTTTTTTCCATATTTATCACCCGGAGTTGAGAGTGGAGTTTTAAGAGTTTAGAGTTTAGAGTTGAGAGTTGAAAGATGAAAGTGGAGAGTGGAAAGTGGAATTTTGTTTGGAGTTAAAAGTTCAGAATTAATTTTATTTCACTTTAATAATACTCATTCTTCGTCTTCTTCATCAAACCAATCTTCGTCCTCATCATCGGCTACTATATGCCCGTCTTCATATGCCACTCTCGGCAAAGGTTCTGCCCTTACATTTTCCTCAGTCGCAAAACCAAGCTTTACAAGTCGGTTGTTTACCTTTTCACCGCATATCTGATATATTACCGCAAACACCGGCACACCTAAAAGCATTCCCGCAAATCCGAAAAGTCCTGCGCCGACAAGTACGCTGAACATTATCCAGAAGCCGGAAATACCAAGCTGATTTCCAAGTATTTTGGGTCCTATGAAATTTCCGTCAAGCTGCTGTAAAACTATGATTATTATACCGAATATCAAAGCTTGTAACGGGTCTATCATTACAAGAAGTATAACTCCCGGAATAGCTCCTATAATAGGTCCGAAGAATGGTATAATATTCGTTACGCCCACGAATACACTCAGAAGCACCGCATATTCTATTCCGACTATTTGCAGAACGATAAAACAAAGCAATCCTAAAATCGTAGAATCTATAAGCTTGCCGTACAAGAACTTACCTACCTTGTTATTGCATATATCTACCGTTCTCAATACTCTGCCCAAAAACTTCTGAGGTACTACAACGTATGTTATTTTCTTTATCTGGTTTATCAATGTTTCTTTGTTCGCAAGATAATATATTGATACTATTACACTGATAATGAAATTGTAGAATACATTATACACGTTCTTTGTAAAGTCAAAAATATGAGGGAACAAATAACCTGTAATACCTTGTACTATTGTATTCAGATCTACAATGTTACTTGTATTCTCCGATGTACCGCCGCCTGTATATTGTGCTATAAAATAGTTCAGATCTGCAAATATATCGGACATAAATTCATATTCAAATCCAAATCTTGCCGCAACCTTGAACACCCACTCTTGAAAAGAGGTGTAGTATACACCAAAATTGTCGATAACTCCCTGCAAGCTGTTTGTTATCTGCGGTATGATTATACTCAGAAGAAAAACAATGACGGCAAACAATATTGCATAAGTGATTATCAGAGAAAGAGGCTTTCTCAGCTTTACTAAAAATTCATCGCCTTTATTCTTAATATTCTTTGGTTCTATCTCCATAAAGCCGAATGCTTTAGTCATAAAAAACATATAAGGAATATTTAATACATACGCCAGAACAAAACCTACCAGAAACGGAGTTAAAACCTTGAAAATATTTTGTACTACCGATATGAATATATCAAGCCTTGTAAGCAGCAATACCATTATCGCTGCAAAGGCGATCAACGACAATATTGATCTGAATGTCCCTTTGGACATCGGCACACCTCCCATACAAGCTTTTTCAAACTTTTTTGCCGCTTGAATTATATAATATACCAAAAATCAAAAAATGTAAAGCAAATTAAAAATATTTTACATTTTTACGTAACCAAAAACTGCGGCAGCACAAAATAATGCTGCCGCCAAATATCATAATAATTCTTTATTCAAAAGACCTGCCTCATAAAGCTTTTGTATAGACATCATTATTCCCAGCTTTGCATGATACCATGTAAGTCCGCCTTGAAAATATACGGCATACGGCGCTCTTATCGGGCCGTCTGCACTAAGCTCGATCGACGATCCCTGCACAAATGCGCCTGCTGCCATTATTACCTCGCTGTCATAGCCGGGCATTGCCCACGGTTCGGGGGTAACATAGCTGTCAACAGGTGCTGCCGCCTGAATACCCTTGCAAAATGCAAGCATTCTTTCTTTTGAGCCTAACTCTACCGCCTGAATTATATCGTGCCTGCTCTCGGTGCTGTTCGGCACAACCTTAAAGCCTAACTTCTCATAGCACCTTGCAGCAAATATTGCGCCTTTAAGCGCACCCGAAACAACTGTCGGAGCCATAAAAAAGCCTTGATAAAAAGCAGGCATAATGCCTAAGTTTGCGCCTACCTCCTGTCCCAGTCCGGGGGCGCTCAATCTGTATGCGCACTTTTCTATACACTCTGACGTACCGCAGATATAACCGCCTATCGGTGCAAGACCGCCGCCGGGGTTCTTGATAAGTGAACCTACTATCATATCTGCACCGACCTCAGAGGGTTCTGTTTTCTCTACAAACTCGCCATAGCAGTTATCTACCATACAAATAATATCAGGCTTAATGCTTTTAACAAAAGATATAATCTCGCCTATCTGCGATACAGAAAATGTCGGTCTTGTCTGATAACCCTTTGAACGCTGTATGGTCACCATTTTTGTTTTTTCATTTATAGCTTTTTTTATTTTTTCATAGTCAAATGTGCCGTCTTGCAGCAGATCGACTTGTGAATATGTAATACCAAATTCTTTCAAAGAACACTTTGACTCTCTTATACCTATGACCTCTTCAAGAGTATCGTATGGTTTTCCGACAGGCGACAAAAGCTCGTCACCCGGGCGCAGAATTGCAGACAATGCCACTGCCAACGCATGAGTACCGCACGTTATCTGCGGACGAACAAGGGCTGCCTCGGTATTAAAGCAGCTTGCATATACCTTTTCAAGATTATCTCTGCCCACATCATCATAGCCGTAACCCGTTGTTGCCGCAAAGCAAACTGCATTTACCCTGTTCTCCTGCATTGCAGAAATAACCTTGCACTGGTTATACTCTGCTGTTTCGTCTATACCCTTGAACCGTTCTTCAAGCTCTTTTAATACCTTATCGCTGAAACAGAGTACCTCGTCGCTTATTCCCAATTTATTATATATTTTATTATCCATTTTATTTTTATCCTTTAATTCTGTTTTTGAACTATTTTGTATTCGTCGCCCATTCTGAAATACGGGCAGCCCTTTGACTTATCACGAATGTATCTGTACATATCGTCCTCATCCATATTCACTATACACTGATAACACTCGTATTCCTCGTCATACTCAAAATTTACGCAGTAATCGCAGTTTGATTTTACGCTCACGGTATCACCACCCGATAAACCATTATACCACATACAAGAAAAAATGCAACATAATTTTTATCGTATAAACTCTCCTATTGTCCGGAGAAGGTCTATAAATATCGGAAGTGACGGTATAAGTATGATCAGCTTTCCGGCAATTTCAAGCTGTGAAGCGACTGCGGACGCTCCGTTCTCTCTGCATACATTGACCGATATTTGTGTAACAAAGCAAACGCCCAACGCTTTTATAAGTGCGGACGCATACTCGTTTTTTATTTTTGCGGTACTCATTAGTTCGTTTAATGCTTCAAATGCACTCGATACAAACGGCAATGACAATACCGACAGCATTACCGCCGCACATATCATAAGCATTGACGCTGTTTCTGCATTATATTTTCTCAGTGCGGCGGCACAAACCGAAGCAAACACCGAGATCACGCAAACCGAGATAATATCCATACTACAACCCGAACACCGACTTCACGGACGCAAACAGACTGCTCACCTGCTGAATTACCATAGACAATACGATCACCAAGCCTGCAAGAGCCGTCATCATTGCCTGATCTTCACGTCCTGCACGAGTAAGCACCTGATTTATCACAGCAACTATCATACCGATAGCGGCTATTCTGAAAAGCAAGTCTATTTCCATTATATTACCAATCCTTTTATATCATCAATATTACTGCCGCAAAGCCTATATAAAGCGAAACTATAAAATATACCCTTGAGTTTTTCTGTCTGTTCTCTTTTGCAAGCTCTATATAATTATCAAGGCGTATAATTGCACTGTCCGTTATCTCTGTTACAGCTTCGCAGTCTGCCATGCCGAGTGACGACATCACCCCGACAATAAAATCTTTCTCGTCACTTTCGAGTACATTCGTAAGCGGAGTATTATTCAAAGCATTCTGTACGCTTTCATCTATGCTTTTGCCCTGTGACAAGCAATTATACATATTATCTGTAAAAGGTTTCAGATAATGCACCGTACAGGTATTTATCAGCTCGCACATATCTGTCATTTCGTATGATATTCTACGCTTTATCTCGCAAAACATCTGCCTAAACTCTCTGAGAGTATTTTCTTTATCCGAAAGCCTTGCAGTAAGCATTATACCCGTAAGCCAAGAGGTTATCAGTATTAAAACCGCACCTGTTATTTTCATATTATTCATAAAGCTTCTGTACTTCTCCGATATTATACACGTTTTCTATTTTCCCCGGTACACTGCCGTTTAAGAATACTATCGACGTAAAAGCACCCGTTTTAAGCAGACGAACAAGAG
Organism: Clostridia bacterium; assembly: GCA_017418905.1. Lineage (GTDB taxonomy): Bacteria > Bacillota > Clostridia > Oscillospirales > Acutalibacteraceae > RUG592. Next base: position 19,737 of record JAFOMO010000189.1, read on the forward strand.
AATCATTCTTTACTGCGTTTTCTATACAGTCGCAATGAACGGAGGCGATCATTTTCACACCGTAATTGACGGTAAGATACACGCTGTCTAAATCCTGCCCTGTCAATTCGTCGCACACTATAAAATCGGGCGACATTGTTCTTACTGCCGATAGAATAGCTTTTTGTTTCGGATAACCGCAGTATATATCGCAAAACCCGAGGTCAAAGCTGTTTTCAAAGCGAGAAAATGCAGATAATTCTCCTCTTTCGTCAACTACCGATACCTTCAGCATCTTTTCAGTACTGAATATTCTTGAAATATCTCTTAGCATTGTTGTCTTGCCCGAGGACGGCACACCGCAGATAAGTATTCCGCCGTTACAGCCTGTAATATCAATGAGCTTTCTCGAACACTCCTTATATTCACGGGCTATTCTTATATTCAGAGAGGTAATATCTCTCACACTGCGCATTATGCCGTTTTCGCCTATATATGTACCGCACACACCTATTCTGTGTCCGCCGTTCACTGTAATAAAGCCGTTGTTTATGTCTGATTGAAAGCGATACACTGAATATGCGCAAAGCTCTGCGAATGCATTTTTTATCTGCGAGGCGTTTATTTTTATGTATTCACCTTTAATCTTGTCAAGCGAGAATTGCTCAAAGCCCTGTTTTGTAACAATGTAGGGCTTGTTTGACTTGTACACTAAAACGGGTCTGTCTTTGCGTATGCGTATTTCATTAATATCATTATCTGTATCCTTTAAAGAATTGAATAGTTCACTGCCAAAGCATTTTATTATTGATAAAACGGTACTCTCCATACTTTCACTTCCCTGTATAATAATATATGTGGATAGCACCTCAAATATTCCAAAAAAATAAGCAATAAGAAAACATCACAACAATGCTTTCTTATTGCTTTTAATTATTCTTCAATTTCTTCATCGCTTTTCGGGATATTGACTTGTTTTATGTGATTTCCGATTATCTCTGAAACATCACTTACTGCGATAAATGCAGAGGAATCTATACTGTTGATTATGTTTCTCAGCTCGTGTATTTCAAACCGGGTCAATACACAGTACAGCACGACCTTCTTTCCGCTTACAAGCCCTTC